>JAWVWZ010000243.1:0-2906 GCA_033723505.1 Hydrogenovibrio sp. | reverse complement strand
TAACCGTTGGCTTGTTTGCCTTGTCGATCGTGGGCATGGGCGTCAAGGTGGAGAAGCAGTTCTTCCCGAGTTCCGATCGCCCGGAATTGATGGTGGATATTTATTTGCCGGAAGGCAGCAGTGAGAAAGCGACGGCGCGTTTGACCCATCAGGTCGAGGCTTATGTCAAGCAGCAGCCGGAAGTGAAGACCATGACCAGTTATATCGGTCAGGGGGCGCCGAGATTCTTCCTGGCATTGAACCCGGAACTGCCTGATCCGGCATTTGCGAAAATCATTATCGTCACTCAAGACGCTGAAGCGCGTCAGCAGTTGAAAGCACGCATGGAAGCGTATCTGGCGCAAGGCCATTTCGATGCAGCGCGGGTGCGGGTGCATGCCTTGCTTTATGGTCCGCCGGTGATCTGGCCGGTGACCTTCCGGGTCATGGGGGACAATATCGACACCCTGCGCCAGATCGGAGAGCAGGTGCGTAAAGTGATGCAGCAGAATCCACATATCCAGACCCCGCATCTGGAATGGGGTAACAAGACACCGATGGTGCAGTTGCAATATGACGATGACCGTCTGGCATTGCTCGGATTGTCGCCGCAGACGGTATCGCAGCAACTGCAATATGCGCTTAGAGGCAACCCGCAAGCGGTGGTGCGCGAGAACACCCGAAGCATTGAAGTCACCAGTTTCAGCCTGGCTCAAAATGCGCAGTTGCTGGATCGGCTCAAGAATCTGGCCATCGAAACCGCCAGCGGGCAGAAAGTCCCTTTACAGCAGGTCGCGAGCCTGAAAGTCGGCTTTGAAGATCCGGTGCTGAAGCGTCGAAACCGGATTCCGTACATCAATATCAACGCCGAAGTGTCGGGCGCGCAGCCGCCGGATGTGACCATGGCGATCTGGAAGCAACTGCAGCCGCTGGTAGCGAAACTGCCGGAAGGCTACCGCATCGAGATCGGCGGGTCGGTTGAAGAGTCGGGCCGTGCTCAGGCGTCGATTCAAAAATTGATGCCGGTGATGGTGCTACTGATGATCACCCTGATCATGCTGAATATGCAGAGTTTTCTCGGCACCTTTATGGTATTGCTGACCGCGCCGCTCGGGTTGATCGGTGCCGTGGCGGCGATGCTGCTGTTCTCGCAGCCGTTTGGTTTCGTCGCCAACCTCGGTTTGATCGGCTTGGCGGGGATTCTGATGCGTAATACCCTGATTCTGGTCGGTCAGATCGACGAAAACCAGCGTCAAGGCATGTCGCCGGAAACCGCCTTGATCGACGCCACGCTCAGACGCTCTCGCCCGGTGCTGTTAACCGCATTGGCAGCGATTCTGGCCTTTATTCCGTTAACCACCAATACTTTCTGGGGGCCTTTGGCCTTTGTCTTGATCGGCGGTATCGGGGTCGGAACCCTGTTGACATTGTTGTTCATTCCGGCGCTTTATGCGCTTTGGTATCGAGTCAAAGCCTGATCCAATAATCCCAACCCCGCTTTGGGGAGGGTGACCTCTCCAAGCTTTCTTTTGTCTCCCGATTCGGCAATTTTAGGTTGCCCCCCAGCCTGGCAGATTTTGATGTCACGGCCCCATGGATTCACCGAGTCATTGAACCAACTTGGTTCAATTTATGGAACATTCCTGCACTTTTTTAGACAAGTCATGTTTAGTTTTTATCATAACCTGTTGATATATTTCATGTTATCTCTATTGGTTTGGTTTATGTTATTTATAGGCGATCGTTTTATTTGGAGGAGCAAAGATGCGTTCGGAATTTGATGTATTGTTGGTCACTGATGATGGTGAAAATGTCGAGACCCTGAAAAACGGCTTGTTGGCTTCTGGTGCGAATGAAATCAAGGTCGCTTCACTCGAACAGAATGTCTTGAAAGCTTTGAATGAAAACAATATCGATTTGCTGGTGTTGGATATCAAAAGGCCGACGCTGAAGCTGTTTGAACAGTTTTCCGTCGTGAATGAGTATTGCCCGAAACCGATTGTGTGTTTCAGTGAAGAGCGGGATTCGAAAATCATTGCGCAATCGGTCAAAGCCGGCGTCACTGCCTATATTGTTGAAGGCAAGGACCCTTCCAGAATTCGGCCGATCATTGAAGTGGCGATGTTGCGTTTCAATGAATGCCAGGCGATCAAAAAAGAATTGGCCCAGGTGAAAGACAAGCTTTCACAGCGGGCGATCATCGAAAAGGCAAAAGGGTTGTTGATCGAACATAAAAATATGTCGGAAGATCAGGCTTATAAAACCATGCGGAAAATGGCGATGGACCAGGGGAAAAAGATTTCGGTCATCGCGCATGAAGTTTGCGACGTGATAGCGGCGTTGGAATCTTCTTCCGTCTCGGTATGAAAGGATTTTTGTTTTTAGAGATGTTTTTTATCACAAGAAGTATTAGAGAGAAATTTTTTTACGATGCACGCCAAAAGGTTAAATATGGATAACTCTGCCCAGTTGAATCATTCAACCGTGGACGTTGAAAGCAAATCATTATTTTCTGTTTTTCAACCAATATACAGTTTTTCCAATCAGGCCTGCATCGGCGTCGAAGCGCTGATTCGGGGTCGTTCAACGGAAACCGGTTTTCAGGTACCGGTCTCGGAATGTTTGGCAGAGCCCGAGCATCTGACAAAAGCGGAATACAGCCAGATGATCAATCGGATGCATTTGAAAAACTGGCAGTCGCTGAAGCTGCCGGATAGCTGGATTTTTCTGAATCTGGATTTTGAAGGGGTGAGTTCCCTGGATGATCTATGCATTGCTGACCTGCTGACGGAGTTGAAGATGCAGGGGCATGAAGTGGTGATTGAGGTGGTGGAAAGCGAAATCACCGACGAAGATGTCTTTGATGCCATTATTCAGACCCTGCGTCAGCTGGGGTGCTTGATCGCGCTGGATGATTTCGGTGCCGG
>JAWVWZ010000242.1:0-2925 GCA_033723505.1 Hydrogenovibrio sp. | reverse complement strand
TCCTGAACACGACGGACAAATGGAATCATCACAATCACATTGTCCAAGCCCATGTGTTCGCGTACGGTTTTAATCGCCCGACATTCCATGGCAAAGGCCGGTTCGAAAGATTCGGAAATATAACGCGATGCGCCGCGGAAACCGAGCATCGGGTTTTCTTCTTCCGGTTCGAAATCTCGGCCGCCCAACAGGCTGGCGTATTCATTGGATTTAAAATCCGACAGGCGCACGACCACTGGTTTTGGATAAAACGCGGCGGCAATGGTGCCGATGCCTTCTGAAAGCTCATGGACGAAAAAGTCTTCGCCGCTTTCATGATCATCAATCAGTACTTCGATTTCGGCACGAACGTCTTCATCCTTGATTTCTTCGGGGCACAATAAGGCTTTTGGGTGGGCTTTAATGGATTCATTGATAATGAATTCCATGCGCGCCAGCCCGACCCCCTGATTGGGCAGGAAACTGGTTTGGAACGCCATATCCGGATTGGCCAGATTGATCATCATCTCGGTCTTTGGGGTGCCCAGATCACTCAAGTCGGTTTTCTCGACGGTAAAAGGGACGGTGCCGTCATAGATCAAACCGGTATCGCCTTCGGCGCAGGAGACGGTGACATCGGCAGTATCCAACAGTTTTTCGGTGGCATCGTTACAGCCGACTATCGCCGGGATGCCGAGTTCTCGAGCGATAATGGCGGCATGACAGGTACGTCCGCCACGATTGGTGACAATGGCGGATGCGATTTTCATCACTGGCTCCCAGTCCGGAGTCGTGATGTCGGAGACCAGAATCTCCCCGGCCTTGAATTCGTCCATCAGGGAAGCGTCTTTAATGACGTGTGCTTTCCCATGCGCGGCTTTACTGCCAACGGCGCGTCCGGTGGCCAAAACCGGCGTATTTTCATCGGCTTCGACATGGTAGGTCTCGATCTGGTTGATTTGGGTTTGCGAGGCGACGGTTTCCGGGCGAGCCTGCACGATATACAAGCCACCGTCAATGCCGTCTTTTGCCCACTCCATATCCATCGGTTTGTGATAACCGGCTTTCTCGCTGTAATAGTTTTCGATTTTGATGGCATAGCCGGCCAGCGCCAAGGCTTCTTCATCGGTAATACAAAAGGATTTGCGTTCGGCAGCCGAGGTTGGAATGTTGCGAACAGGCGATTTAGTCGTATCTTGGGAGTAGACCATCTTGATGCCTTTTCCGCCTTTATGGCGTCTTAAGATGTGGCGGAAACCTTTTTCATAAGTCGGTTTGTGCACATAGAACTCATCCGGGTCGACGGCGCCTTGCACCACGTTCTCGCCGAGCCCGAAGGCTCCGGTGATAAAGGCGACATCCTTGAAGCCGCTTTCGGTGTCGAGAGAAAACATGACGCCGGAAGCCGCCAGGTCGGATCGCACCATTTTCTGCACGCCGATGGAAAGCCCGACATCAAAGTGATCGAAGCCATGTTCGACGC
Source organism: Hydrogenovibrio sp. (assembly GCA_033723505.1). GTDB lineage: Bacteria > Pseudomonadota > Gammaproteobacteria > Thiomicrospirales > Thiomicrospiraceae > Hydrogenovibrio. The sequence continues at coordinate 1,463 of JAWVWZ010000242.1, read as the reverse complement.
GATAATGGATGGCTCGGTCGGTAAACAGACTGGCGAAACAGCGCTTACAGGCATCCAGCAATGCGCCTTTGCCATGAATGTTCAGGTAGGTGTCCTGCTGGCCGGCGAAGCTGGCGGTGACCAGGTCTTCCGCCGTGGCAGAGCTGCGCACCGCCAGGCTGATACTGTCATCAAACTGGGATTTCAGCCATTCATAGGCTTCAACGATTTCATCTTCCAGTTGCTGGGGGAAGGGGGCGTTATAAATCAATTCTCGCGCGTGATGACCTTTGTCGGCCAGATCCTTGACGTCGTGGATGTCCAGCGGGTCGATGATGCGATGCAATTCCGGCCAGAGGTCATTTTCGGTTAACACGGCACGATAGGCTTCGGAGGTGACGGCAAAGCCATTGGGCACCGGAACTCCCTGAGACGCCAGCGCTTGATACATTTCACCTAGAGAAGCGTTCTTACCGCCGACCAGTGGGATATCTTCGATATGAATTTCTTCAAACAGCTTGATATAGGTAAAACGTGACATGCGAGCCTCCTCCGGTTGAAGCAACAAAGTTTCATCATACGCTTTTTAAATGAAAATCTCACCAGTCGCACCAAGGGTTTTCAACCCCAGCCTGGTAGATTTTATAGTGAGATTTCAGTGTATGCCGAATTGCAAATCAAGAGGATTGAGGCATATTTAATTTTGTGATGTCTTCGGAATGCAAGCCTTCCAATACGATTTCCGTCAGATGTTTTGCCATATCGGCAGCGCTGGGAAGTGTATTGGGGTTTTCGCTCGGAAACTGGCGGCTGCGGGTGTTGGATTGGAAAGCCGACAGTTTGGCGTTATAGAAATCGATCGGGGTGTTTGAGTTTTCAATAGAGACTGTGGTCATCAATTGTTCCAGGCCCGCTTTGGCAACGCCGTAAGCCCCGTAATAGGCAGGGTGGTTTTCCACTTCCTGGTCCAAAACGGCGACCAATTTTCCATTTTCTGCTGCTTTTAACAGGGGTAAAGTCTTTTGGATCAGGTGGAAGTTGGCATTGAGGTTGGTGTGCAACACTTCATACCATTGTGTATAGTCGAACAGCTCGATCGGCGTGAAAGCCGGCAGAATTGCCGCATTCAAAAAGACGCCATCCAGCTTGCCGTAATTTTCCGTCAGTGCTTGCGCCAGTTCACCATAGTGGTCGATATTGGCGCCCAGCAAATCCATTGGGAAAAGCGCCGGTTCACATGCATACTTCGCTTCCAAATCGTCATAAAGCAGATTCAAGGTTTTTAGGTCTTTATCGAGTAAAATCAATTGGTTGTCGCTGTGTGCTAATTGGTAGCATAAAGCTTGCCCCAAGCCTTGTGCGGCACCGGTAATCAAATATGTCTGCATTTATGACAATCCTTTTATAAAGTCGCTGATTTCAGAAGGGGTGTCGAAATAATAATCGGCCGGCCAGGCATTGTCGTCCGCGGTTTCCGGTAAATA
>JAWVWZ010000241.1:0-2933 GCA_033723505.1 Hydrogenovibrio sp. | reverse complement strand
CCTGAAAAGAAGGCTGCCATGGAAAAGCCGTCGCCGAAGGAAGAGCAGGAAGCTCTCGGCCTGCTGAATAAACAAAGTCGCAAAGATCTGGCACAAACCAAACAAAAAACAGACCTTGCTGCGATACCCGCCCCTCTTGAACCGATTCATTCTTCCAGCATTACTGTGAAGTTCGCCACCTTTGCCCGTGCGGTCAAGGACAAACAGGCCATTGAAACCTTCAGCGTTACAGTACCTAAATATATCCGTCAACTCTACTTTTTTACCCAGATATCAGGTGCCCAAAACCAGACCATTTATCATCGATGGTTGTATAAAGGGCGCGTAATGGCGATAATCCCTCTTAAGATAAAAGGGAATTTATACCGCACCTGGTCCAGTAAACGCTTAAGCAGCGCTTGGCCGGGGCAATGGACAGTGGAGGTTCTAAACGACCGGAAACAGGTCATCTACCGGAAACACTTTAACTATATTCGGCCCTGATATGAACAGATGGATTCCTTACAGCCTAATCGTTTTGCTTTCCATGCTATCCGCATGCTCGAGCAATCCGCCCAAGCAAACGCATAACAACATCTGCTACATCTATGACTATGATGATGATTGGGAAGAGGCTGCTCAACGCTCAGCAAAACGCTGGGGCATTCCAGAATATATCCTGATGGCATTCATCTATCAGGAGTCGCGTTTCCGCCATGACGCCCAACCTCAGAGAGACTATGCACTAGGCTTCATTCCGCTACCCCGGTCTTCCTCTGCCTATGGCTATTGCCAGGCACAAGATCCGGCTTGGTTCGACTACAAACAAGCGACAGGGAACCTGCATGCTCAAAGAACCAACCTGGACGATTCATTGGATTTTATCGGATGGTACAACTACCAATCCCACAAGCGTAACGGTATTAAGCGAACCGATGCCTACAACCTCTATTTAGCCTATCACGAAGGTCAGGGGGGATATAGCCGTAAAACCTATCGTCATAAGAAGTGGCTACTTCACGTTGCGCAAAAGGTTAAAAATCGGGCACTCCTATACCAAAAACAACTTAAACGCTGCCATAAACTGCAATATACACCGCCTGCAAAAACAACCACAGCGGCTTCCGAAAACAAAAAAGAAGCTGGTGTCTGTAATGCTCCCTGGCCTTATTGCTGATTGTCTGAATTTCAAACGAACATAAAAAAAGCCGGTCAATACCGGCTTTTTAAAAAGGACTGAAACTAGCCTTGGTACTTCTCGATGACAATCGAGGCATTGGTACCACCAAAGCCGAAGCTATTGCTCATGATTCTTGTCAATCCTGCATTTTCTTCAAGTGCCGTGACAATCGGCATTCCTTCACACTCTGGGTCCAGATTTTCGATATTAATCGACGGCGCGATGAAATCATTTTCCAGCATACATAGGCTATAGATCAATTCATGCACCCCGGCCGCTCCCAGAGAGTGGCCTGACATCGATTTGGTCGAACTGATTTTCGGCACCTTCGCGCCGAACACTTCGCGAATCGCAGCGGCTTCTTTGGTATCGCCCACAGGCGTCGACGTCCCGTGTGGATTAATATAGTCAACATCTCCTGAAACCGTGTCCAATGCCATTTGCATACAACGGACAGCCCCTTCACCAGAAGGCGCAACCATATCATAGCCATCCGAATTCGCACCATATCCAGTGATTTCAGCATAAATCTTAGCGCCACGTGCCAGAGCGTGCTCTAATTCCTCGACCACGACCATTCCACCGCCGCCGGCAATAACGAATCCGTCACGGTCTGTATCATAAGCACGGGATGCTTTGTCAGGTGTGTCGTTGTATTTCGTGGAAAGAGCACCCATGGCATCGAACAAAACGGACATCGTCCAATGCAACTCCTCACCGCCACCGGCAAAGACCACATCCTGTTTACCCAGCTGAATCTGTTCAACAGCGGTCCCAATACAGTGCGCGGATGTCGAGCAAGCAGAGCTGATGGAGTAGTTTACACCTTTGATTTTAAACGGTGTTGCCAAACAGGCCGAAACGGTTGATCCCATGGTACGCGTTACCATATAAGGCCCAACTCGCTTCACGCCACGCGTTTTAGCGATTTCAACGGCTTCGGTTGCATTCGAATTTGAACCGCCTCCGGAACCGGCGACCAGCCCGGTGCGAGGATTGGAGACTTGCTCTGGTGACAGACCGGAATCCGCAACCGCCTGCTGCATCGCAATATAACTATAAGCAGCTGCATCGCCCATGAAACGTAATTGTTTACGGTCGATATGATCTTTGAAATCCAGGTTTTTAATGGCACCGTGCACCTGAGAACGCATTCCGTTTTCAGCATATTCAGGCGCAAAAACGATACCTGAACGCCCATTGCGCAAGGAGTCCGTCACTTCTTCTTTATTATTCCCTAAGCTGGAAACAACACCAATACCGGTAATCACAACTCGTTTCATATTAGAAAGCATCCGTATTTGTAAACAAACCAACCTTTAAGTCTGCAGCAGAATAAATTTCTTTCCCATCTACAAATAAATGCGCATCACCAATTCCCATGTAGAGTTTACGTTTGATGACACGTTTTATATCGATGACATATTCGACTTTTTTCGCCTTAGGAAGGACTTGGCCGTAGAATTTGACTTCTCCAGATCCCAATGCACGCCCTCTTCCCGGACCACCGGTCCACCCAAGGAAAAAGCCGATCAATTGCCACATGGCATCCAGTCCTAAACAGCCGGGCATGACAGGATCATTATTAAAGTGGCATTCAAAGAACCATAAATCTTCAGTCACATCCAGTTCCGCTCTAATTTCTCCCTTGCCATAAGCCCCGCCTTCTTCCGAAATATGCGTAATTCTGTCGAACATTAGCATCGGAGGTAAAGGCAATTGAGCATTGCCGGGACCGAATATTTCACCACGCCCACAGGCTAATAATTCTTCT
>JAWVWZ010000240.1:0-2946 GCA_033723505.1 Hydrogenovibrio sp. | reverse complement strand
GCCTGGCGTTTGACTTCCTGCTGACGTTTCAGCTTTTCGGCTTCCTGTTTTTTGATCTCCGCCAATTTCTGTTTGACGCTGTCGGCATCCACGGTGAAGGTTTTCATCGGTTTCATTTCGGTGACGGCATTTTGCGTTTTTTCAGGCGCGGCATCGGTCAAATTCACCTTGATGATGTTATCTGTGGTGTCACTGCTGTAAATGGACGCAACGAGGATGACCCCATGCAGGAAAACCGCTAAAGCAAATGAAATCGGGTGACGAGAAATAAATGCGAACATAGTAGAGTTATCTTAATTATTTTCCGGTTCTGTCATTAATGAAACCTGCTGAACACCATTGGCTTTCAGCACCACAAATAAATGCATGACGTTTTGATAAGGCGTGAGCCGGTCCCCCTGAATGGTGAAGGTCTGGTTCGGATGTAATTGCGCACGCGCCACCACTTCGGAAGCGATTTCCGGTGCCGACAGCAGTTTTTTCGGGTTTTCGGAAGTTTTATAGTAACCTTCTTTGGTCACCGTAATGACGAAAGGCACTTGCTGATCGCTGGCCGACGCAGGCTTATCGGCTTTGATTTTAGGCGTTTGCGGTAACTCGACGGTCACAGCCTGCTGAACGATCGGCGCGGTAATCATAAAAATGATCAACAGAATCAGCGTCACATCGATATAGGGCACCACGTTCATTTCCGACATCAGCTTTTTCTTGGCACCTGGTCTTAGACTGGATCTCATGCTCATAAAGCTTATCCTTGCTTGCCCTGATCTTCCACTGTGTGCGCTTGGCGCTGAATAATCGTCAGAAACCCTTCGGCGAAATTCTCATATTGAGAAACAACTTTTTCCGACTTCACCGTCAAACGGTTATACGCGATGGTCGCCGGAATCGCCGCAAACAGACCGATCGCCGTTGCAATCAATGCCTCGGAAATCCCCGGTGCCACCGTCGACAAGGTAGCATTCTGGACATCCCCCAAAGAAGAAAAGGCATGCATTACCCCCCAAACGGTTCCAAACAGCCCGATATAAGGCGCAGAAGAACCGATGGTAGCCAAAGAAGGAATGCGGTTTTCCAAGCCTTCGGCTTCTTTCAGAAAAGCGATTTTCATTGCACGCTGAGTGCCATTGACCAAATCATTGGCATTGGCAACGCCCTGCTTCTTCAGACGAATAAATTCTTTGAAGCCGACATCGAAAATTTCGGAACTGCCCGAGCGCGTCACCTGACCGGCCGCGATCTGATTGAAAAGCGTGGTCAATTCAGGCGTACTCCAGAAGAGTTCATCGAACTCATCAGCGGCACGTTTCGCTTTTTTCAATTCGTAAGATTTCGCGAAAGCAATGGCCCAGGACATGATCGACATCAACAGCAATAACGCCATTACGCCTTGTACAACCGGGCTTGCATGTAAAACTAATTCCGTCAGTGACAAACTATCATTCATCTATCGAATCCTTTTCGGGAGCTTCCAGCCCTAAGTGCTGGTAAGCATGCTGTGTAACCAATCGTCCTCTAGGGGTACGAATAATAAAACCATGTTGAACAAGGAAAGGTTCAATCACATCTTCGATGGTGCCCCTTTCCTCTCCTAAGGCCGTCGAAATGCTGTCGATTCCGACCGCTCTGCCTTGAAACTTGTGGATCAACAACTCCAACAGACGGCGGTCCATCTTGTCGAGCCCGAGCGGATCGACCTCCAATAAGGTCAAAGCCGCATCGGCAATCTCGGCAGAGACCACGCCATCGCCTTTCACCTGGGCATAATCGCGGACACGTCGTAACAAGCGGTTAGCGATACGCGGCGTGCCGCGTGAGCGTCGAGCGATTTCCATTGCACCGCCCTCATCCGCGCGAACACCGAGAATATTCGCCGAACGATTGACGATTTGAGTCAATTCATCGATCGAATAAAACTCCAGACGCTGGACGATGCCGAAACGATCCCGCAGTGGAGACGTCAGCAATCCCGCACGCGTCGTTGCGCCGACCAAAGTAAAAGGAGGAATATCAATTTTGACGCTCTGAGCGGCAGGGCCTTCTCCGATGACGATGTCGAGCTGAAAGTCTTCCATCGCAGGATAAAGCACCTCTTCCACAATCGGGCTCAGGCGGTGTATTTCATCGACAAACAGCACATCGTGCGGCTCCAGTCGAGTGAGAATGGCGGCCAGGTCTCCGGGTTTTTCAATCACCGGGCCGGAAGTCTGACGTAAGGTCACGCCCATTTCCTGCGCGATGATATTGGACAAGGTGGTTTTGCCCAGTCCCGGCGGCCCGTACAAAAGCACATGATCCAAATGCTCCTGTCGCATTTTTGCCGCATCAATCGAGAGTTGAAGCTGCTCGCGTACCGCTTTCTGGCCGATATATTCAGAAATGACTTGTGGTCTCACCGTCGGCGAGACGTACATATCTTCTTCAATCGTTTGTCCACCGACAATTCGATCCGTTTCAATCATTCTGATTATTGGCCTTAACGTTTAATTATCCGACCTCAATTATAAACATTATGAATTAAGTTTGAGTCGAATTTTATGACAAAACTATGACGAATCTGCTTTTGACAAGCCTTAGAGTTTAATGGACTGCAGGGCTTTTTTGATGGTTTCTTCCAAACTCAATCCAGCTTCAACGCCTTTTACCATTTTCTCGGCCTGGACTGGCTTATAGCCTAATGCGACCAATGCCTGAACCGCAGACGGCATCGTCGAAATGCTGGTGGCATTGAGAGAAATCCCCCCTTCGCCGGTCATACCTGCCGTGGATTTTTCCCAGCTTTTCAGACGATCCCGCATCTCAATCACCAGTCTTTCCGCGGTCTTCTTGCCGACACCGGGAATCTTGGTCAAAGCCGCCGTATCGGCGATTTCCACCAATCCGACAAACTCATTGACCGACATCGCCGACAAAATCCCGATCGCCATTTTGGCGCCGATGCCGTTG
>JAWVWZ010000239.1:0-2961 GCA_033723505.1 Hydrogenovibrio sp. | reverse complement strand
TTTTGCAGGTCGTTATGGACGCAGTAACGGGCGTGATTTTCGGCGGCTTGATTTAATCGCGGATGGTTGGTTAAGGGGGTCAGCTTCAAGCCGGCACGGATTTGATTAATATATTCCAAAGCCGCCATGGCTTGTTGTTGAGCCTGTTGAGCGGTCAGGGGGTTCAACGGCGCCTGATCGGTTTTCGCAGCATTATTGATCACGCTGACCGAAAGCGATTTTGGGGGTGTCAGAACAAAGTTAAACAGTTGGTAGACGCCGAAGAGCACCAGCGTCAGGAGCAGTACAAAAGATAAACCTCTGACAACTCGCATGTCGAATCGCTTACAGCCAGTCGGAAAGCGGTTTGGGTTTGCCTAGGAAATAACCTTGTCCGTAGGTGATGCCGATTTGTCTCAGGGTGTCGACATCCTGTTGGGTTTCGACATATTCTGCCACGGTTTCCTGGTGGCGTAGTGCGCTGATTTCCTGAATATAGCGGATAATCGCTTCGTCGGCAGGGTCTTTATGCATGTCTTTGATAAAGCTGCCATCGATTTTGATGACATCGAAAGGCAGACTTTTGAGATATTCGAATGAGGACATGCCCGTTCCGAAATCATCCAGAGCCAGACCGATGCCCAGATTCTTGCAATAATGGATAAACTCCGCCGCTTGGCTGAAACTGCCGATGGCAGAGGTTTCGGTGATTTCCAGTTCCAGTTTGTGCCAAGGGAATTTGAAGGTCATCACCGCCTGTTTCAGTTTGGCCTGGAAATCGGGATGGTTCAAGCTGGAACCGGCCAGATTGACATGGGCGACATTGAGTTTTTCCAAATGCTGCGGATTGGCCATCATGGTTTCGATAAAGGTCCAGAGCACATGGCTGTCGATTTCGTACATCAACTGATAATGTTCCGCTGTCGGCAAGAACTGGTCGGGGGGAATTAAGTTGTTGTCGCTGTCGAACAGCCGCAACAGGATTTCATAGTTGTGCTGGTCGGTTTCTTTTTGTAGCGGCACAATGGCTTGCGCATAAAGTTCGAAGCGAGACGGGCCATCCCCCAGGGCTTCTTTGATCAATCCGGCGATTTGAATTTCACGGTTGTATTGTTGCAGGTTATCTTCATCACCACGGTACTGATGGAGTTTGTTTCGGCCAAGCGATTTCGCGGTATAACAGGCCGAATCGACCGCCTTGAGCAGTTCCTGCAAAGAAAATTCGAACGGCTTGAAAACCAATAAGCCGATGGAGGCCGAAATGGCATGCGCTTCGCCTTCCCAGGAAAAGCGGAAATCCGCCAGACTTTGCCGCAGTTCTTCAGCAATCGCCCGGCCTTTTTTCTCGGCGAAACGGGGAATGAGGATATAGAAGTTGTCGCTTTCGATTCGCGCCATCATCGCTTGCTTCGGCAACTGCTGCTGGCAATGCTGAGAGACCATTTTCAACAGTTCGTCGCCTGCTTGATGGCCGGCATAATCATTAATCAGCCTGAATTGATCGAGCATGATTGAAATGAGGATGTGAGACTCGGTCGAAGTATCCTGCAGGGTATTTTGAATCTGTTGGTCGATATAGTAGCGATTGTAGAGCCCGGTGAGAGAGTCATGCTCCGACTGGTAGCGCATCTGTTCGGTGGTCGATTCGATTTTCTGAATCATTTCGTTGTAACCGTCGAAGAGCATCCCCACTTCATTTTCGGACTCGGTGCTGACGGTTTCGAAGTGGTTTCGGCCGACATCATTTTTCTGCATCGATGCCACCAGTTGAGTAAACGGCTGGTTATAACTTCGGCTGATCCACCAGGCCAGCAGCAATCCGATCAACAGTTCCAGCGGTAAGGCGAGAATCAGGAAAATCAAATGCTTGCGGAACTGAGTCGTGAAATCTTCCATATCGATGATATAAACCACCGAGCCATATCGATACCCTTCTTCGACCAGCGGGTGTTTGACGTAAAGGTCGACGCCTGAAAACTGGGGGGTTTCGGTACTTTTCTCGATCAGGTCCTGATAATGATGCTCGCCGTGGCGGTAGGTATAGACCGGCTGATCATGGTTGTCGAATAATACGACCCGGTCGATTTGTTTGAATCCCGACAGGGTAAAGTTCATATCGGAATAAGCACTGGCACTGTTGGTCAGCATGCCTTTGAGCAGGTCATGACGTAAGGCGGTATTGATCTCATTCGATAGCTCGATCGCCAGCCCTTGGCGCTGCTTTTTATCCAGCCAGAAAGCAACGCCCAGTGAACTGACAACCATCATCATGGTCACGATGGAAATCAGGATCATTAACTGGACACGGATGCTGAGTTTACGCCACATGGAAATTCCTTACCGCTTCGATGGGTTGACGATGGGCAGGGAAAAGTCGTTCCCCCATTCTTTCCAGGAAGCGTCATAGTTGGACACTTCATATCCGAGTTCTCTTAACGCCAGATAATTGGCGGCAGAGATGCGGCCAATGGCGCAGTAGATAATGACTTTTTTAGTTTTGGCAATATTGCCATAAAGATTCTTGAGCTCACTGACCGGTTGAAGGTGAGCGATTTCATGGTCTTGCTTCAGGTTATGCGACGCCGGGATGTTGATTGCCTTGGGGATATGGCCGTAACGTTTGGCCGAGGAGACTTCTCCTTCATAAGCGGCTTTTGGTCGAGCGTCGATAATGACCTGATTCGGACTTTTAGTGGCGATTAAGGTCGAAAACTTGGTGGCGAGACGGTTGTGGTCAACTTCGGCGATGTACTGACTGGCATTGACCGACGGTTGTATTTTGCTGGTCGGATAACCCTGTGCCACCCAGTAATCGTAGCCGGTGTTCATGACCTTGACATGTTTCAGACCATAGACTTCCAGGGCCCAGAACAGTCGAGCTGCATCGACGAGCAGTCCATTGTCATAGACGATGACCGGCGTCTGAATGTCCAGCCCCAGCTTACGGAGAATCTGTTGCATGCGGTTTGGCTTGGTGATTTT
>JAWVWZ010000238.1:0-2968 GCA_033723505.1 Hydrogenovibrio sp. | reverse complement strand
GGCCCCTTCAAACTTATCGGAGACGTGGATACCGACGATTTGATGGTTCCGATGGCGACCTATGAAACCCCGCTATGGCCTTCTGTCGCCAGAGGTGCGCGCGTCACTCACCACTCGGGCGGCATCCGTGTCACGGTGATGGACGAACGCATGACTCGGTCCATTTTGTTGGAAGCGCCGAATGCCTCGGTCGCGCGCCAGCGATTACAGGCCATCAAGCAACGGCAGGCAGAACTGCAGGAGGTCATTTCCCAGTCCAGTCGATTTGCCAAACTGATCGACTTGAACAGTCAGGTCGTCGGCAACCTGATCTATCTTCGACTGGAACTGACCACGGGAGATGCTTCCGGTCACAATATGGTGACCAACGCTGCTGATCAGGTTTTTCCATGGTTACTGGCACAATACCCGGATCTGTCTTATGTCTCGATTTCGGCGAACTATTGCACGGACAAAAAGGTCTCCGCAGTCAACGGTATTCTCGGTCGCGGGAAAAATGTAGTGTGCGAAACCACCATTCCTCGCAAACTGTGTCAGCGTTTTTTGAAGACCACCCCAGAAGCTTTGGTGGATCTGCACATCAAAAAAGACCTGATCGGCAGCATCCTTGCCGGCGGGCTTCGTAGCGCCAACGCGCATGTTGCGAATATGCTTCTCGGCTTTTATCTGGCGACCGGACAGGATGCCGCCAATATTGTCGAGGGCTCTCAGGCAATTAATCATGCCGAAGTGACACCGGAAGGCGATTTGTATTTCTCCACCACCCTGCCGAATTTGATTGTCGGCACCGTCGGTAATGGCAAGGGCTTGGCTTTTGTTTTGAATAACCTGAAGCAACTCGGCTGTGCAAACTCAGACGCTGCTCCGGGCGAAAATGCAAGACGACTCGCCTGCATCGCCGGAGCGACTGCACTCTGCGGAGAATTGTCTCTATTGGCGGCTCAAACCAACCCGGGAGAGTTGATGGCAGCCCACCTTAAATTGGAACGCCAGGCCCAAAGCTGATTATGACCGATATCACGCAGCGCAAGCAGGATCATATCGACGCGATTCTCAAGGATCGCGACATTGAGCGTGGACAAGCCGGATTTGATTCAATTCGACTCAGTCATCGCGCCCTGCCCGAGTGTGCTTTTGAGAAAATAGACAGTTCAACACGTTTCCTGCATAAGCGCCTTTCCGCGCCGTTGATGATCTCTTCCATGACAGGCGGCGCATCAGGCAACCTAACGCAAATCAATCGCAATCTGGCGACCGCCGCCGAAGCCTGTCAGGTGGCATTAGCGGTTGGATCACAACGCACCATGATTGACACTCCGGCAGCGGAAACCAGCTTCCAGTTACGTCAATATGCTCCGACCGTTCCATTGATTGCCAATATGGGGGCGGTTCAATTGAACTATGGATTCGGACTGGAAGAAGCACAGCGCATGATCGAAACACTTGACGCAGATGCTCTTTATTTACACCTCAACCCGTTACAGGAAGTCATCCAACCCGAAGGGGACACAGATTTCTCAAATCTGGTCGACAAAATCGCCCAACTGGTCGAGAAATTACCCGTCCCAGTCATACTGAAAGAAGTCGGTTGCGGCTTGTCGGAAGCAGACATCAAACTCGGGCTGGAAGCGGGGGTCAAATGGTTCGATGTTGCTGGCCGAGGAGGCACCTCCTGGAGCCGAATTGAAGCGCACCGCTCTCAGCAAATTGACCCGTCGGATCTGGGCATTTTGTTTCAAGATTGGGGATTAACCACGCCGCAAGCCTTGCTGCAGGCGCGCCCCTATCAGTCGGAGGCGAATTTTATTGCCAGCGGCGGCATTCGCAATGGCATCGACATGGTGAAATCGGTTATAATGGGCGGCCAAATTTGCGGGATAGCTGCACCTTTCTTAGAACCGTCTATGAAATCTGCCGAAGCGACGATAGAAAAAATTCACCAGTTAACGCAAGAGTTTCGCACCGCACAATTTTTACTGGGCGCGCCGAAGGTGGCGAACCTGTTTTTAAATGACTCTTTACGCATAAGATAAATAATAGAAATGACCGTTGGTATTGATTTAATCCATTTTGCAACTTCTGACTACTTTTTGGGGCTGGATGTCTATGCAAAAGAAAAACAAATTGATATAGACAAATACCATATCGGCATCGGTCAGGAAAAAATGTCGATCGCGCCACCGGACGAAGATATTGTCACTTTAGCCGCAAAAGCCGTCGATCCGATTCTGCAAAAAATCGATAAAAACGAAATCACAGCGGTGCTTTTCGCCACCGAATCCGGCATCGACCAATCCAAGTCCGCCGGAACCTTTCTGCATGGCCTGCTCAAACTGCCGAATCGCTGCCGAGTGATGGAGTTCAAACATGCCTGCTACGCCGGCACTGCCGCTTTGCAAATGGCGACCAATATGGTAACGGTGAACCCGAAAGAAAAAGTTCTGGTGATTGCCGCTGATATCGCCAAATATGATGTTGATTCTTCGGGCGAAGCGACTCAAGGCTGTGGTGCCGTGGCGATGCTCATCACGGAAAACCCTCGCATTCTGCAAATCGAACCCGGTTCCGGTTATTACACCGAAGACGTGATGGATTTCTGGCGCCCCAACTACCGGGAAACCGCATTGGTCGACGGAAAATATTCAACCAAGGTCTACCTCAACAGCTTGAAACATGCGTGGGAAAACTTCGTTGAAGAGACCGGTCGACAATTCGAAGACATCGATGCATTCTGCTACCATATCCCTTTTTCCAGAATGACGGAAAAAGCGCATAAAACGCTCATTAAAAAAGTCGGTGCCAAAGTCGATAATGCGACTTTCCAACAACAAACGGAGGCGGGACAGATCTATAACCGCGTCGTCGGCAACAGCTACAGCGCGTCCCTGTATATTGGGTTCTGCTCATTCCTGGACAACGCACAAGAAAATCTCGCCAATAAGCGTTTCGGTTTTTTCAGCTATGGCTC
>JAWVWZ010000237.1:0-2978 GCA_033723505.1 Hydrogenovibrio sp. | reverse complement strand
TAAGAATCGTATTGATTATCTCAACTTCACCAGCCAGGATCAGTTCAAAAATTTTTCCACCGATCTGACAGGTGCTTTGGCCTATAAAACTCTCCGACCGCTTGAGTCACTCGGGCTGGCGGGGTTCGATATTGGCATTTCCAGCGGACTTTCTTACTTTAAACACAAACAAATGTCCGCCGTGTCGAATAACAGTGGCGATTCCATGCAGTCGGTCGGATTTCATGCCGTCAAAGGGCTGCCTTTCGGTGTCGATATTGGTTTGGACTATACCACCTTCCCGAACAGCAATCTGTCGACCTGGAGCGGAAATCTGAACTGGGCCTTTTACCAAGGCGGCACGGTTGCACCGGAATTTGCCATCAACGGTAACTTCACGCAATCCACCGGCATCAGTGCTTTGAGCTATCAAAGCTACGGTTTGGACTTGGGGGTCTCCAAGGGGATTTTTAATTTCACGCCCTATGCCACGATCGGCATGGTTCAAAGTGAAGTGAAAGCACGCGAAGCAAATCAGGTGTCCGGGGTTGATCTGCAGACGGTGAATTCCAGCTTGATGAAAGCTTCGGTCGGGGTGAATATCAATCTGATGATGATGGATGTCCTGGTTGCTTATAACCAGATCGGCGATGTGCCGACCTATAGCCTCAAAGCCGGTTATCGATTTTAACCCCCCTTGACCGAGAATCTGCCAGGCAGGGGGGCTCGCTACTTGTCAGCGCCTTTTTCCGGGCGCTGATAGGCCATCCATTCATCCAGCTTTTGCCAGACCTGATCCAGCCCTTGCCGTTTTAATGATGAAAACAACTGGGCGGTCGCATGAGGAAACTCTTCCTTAAGCATTTTTTTCAGCTTGAGTAGATTGGCCTGCGCCGGTCCCTTTTTGAGTTTATCCGCTTTGGTCAACAAAATATGAACGGGCAAACCGATACTCTCGGTCCATTCCAGCATCACCAGATCGATGTCTGTTGGCGGCATTCTCGAATCCATCAACAAAATCATGCCTTTCAATGCCTGACGTTGCTCGATATAAGCTGATAGTCCTGCTTCCCAAGCCTGTTTGACATTCAGGTTCACTTTGGCATAACCATAACCCGGTAAATCAACCAGCTTATGTTGATCGTCACAACTGAAAAAATTGATCATCTGGGTGCGCCCCGGCGTCTTACTGGTTCTTGCCAGGCTCTTCTGTGAGGTAATCACATTCAATGCACTCGATTTCCCGGCATTCGACCGACCGGCAAACGCGACTTCATAGCCGATGTCTTCAGGACAATGCGCCAAATCCGGGGCGGATTTCAGATAGTGGGCTTTTTGGTAAAGAGGATGTTGCATAACAGACAGTTTCACTTCAATTTAATCAGACGGAACACAAATTTTCCGTTCGCATATTTCCGTTGTTTCAAGGCTATTCAAGCCCAAATCGGTTATTGTAACCGCTCTTTAGAGAAAAAATCGCTTAATACTTTATCAATAATATCAATCGGTTTATACTTTACAATCTTTTGTCTTACACTATTTGAATCTTTTATATCATGTCAGAAAAAATCGCGCATTCACCGAAGAAGCCCAGCCTATTTATCCAGTTTTTAGGCTCCATGAACCTAGCTGTAACCCTACTGGTGATGTTGGCCATCGCTTCTGTCATCGGGACGGTTCTCAAACAGAACGAAGCTTTCCAGAACTACATTATCGAGTTCGGTCCCTTCTGGACCCATGTTTTCGATGCGCTGGGTCTGTTCCATGTCTATGGTGCCGCCTGGTTTATTCTGGTGTTGTTGTTCCTGCTGGTCTCCACCGCGACTTGTCTGACGCGCAATAGTCCGGCATTTCTGAAAGACATCAAACAATACAGCGAAAAAATGTCGCTGAATGCCTACAAGCATCAGCCCTATTCCGAAACCTTTGCGGTGGAAGATTTCGATACTGAAACGGCACGAGCCATTTTGACGGAAAAAGGCTATAAAACCAAAATCCACCAAGCGGAGCATGGCACCACCATCGCCGGGATGAAAGGCCGCTGGAATCGCTTAGGTTATATTTTTACCCACGTTTCCATCATCATTATTTGTATTGGGGCGCTGTTCGACAGTAACCTGATGCTGAAAATGCGCGAACTCGGCGGCAACCTGGCGCCGGAAACCCGGTCGATTCCGCTGGATCAAATTCCAAAAAAATCCTGGGTGGGTGCCGATAACTTCTCTTTCCGCGGGACGGTCAATGTTGCTGAAGGTCAGAAAACCGACGTGTTGTTCCTGCCTTACGGACAGGGTTTCCTGGTTCAGAAACTGCCCTTCACCATTAAGGTGAACGCTTTCCGCATCAAATACTATGACACGGGCATGCCGAAATCCTTCGAATCGGATGTGGTTTTAACGGCACCGGATTTAAAAGAACCGATCGTGCAAACCATCAAGGTCAACCATCCGCTGGTTTATAAAAACTATTCAATTTATCAGTCTTCCTTCGGCGACGGCGGCACAAAACTGAAATTGGCCATCCATCCGTTGTTGTCTCCTGTTCCGAATGCGTTGAATATCGACACCGCGGTCAATCAGGTTGAGCCTTTGAAAACACCGATTGGAACCTTCAAAGCCGAATTCAACGATTTCAAGATGTTTAATATCGTGCCAGCGACCGAAGCCGAGAAAGCGAAAACCGGCAAAAAGATGCACAACAATGGTCCAACCATTATCTTTAAGGTCCGCAACGATCAGGGACGCGCCTGGGAGTATGAAAACTACATGCAGCCAAGTCTGCAGGAAGGTCGTTGGTTCTTTATGACTGGGATGCGAGCAACCCCAACCGAACCTTACCGCTATTTGTTCATCCCTGCAGACGAACACAAAACCAAACAACGTTTCTTTAAATTCCTGGCATTGGTCAACAATCCGAAACAGATTGCTGACTACTTACATCAGGCCATTCCAAGAGACAAGAATCTGGACGAGAAAACCTACGCCTTGCAAATGCGTCTG
>JAWVWZ010000236.1:0-2985 GCA_033723505.1 Hydrogenovibrio sp. | reverse complement strand
TGTTGGCGTTCCAAATTCAACTGGCGGTCGCGCTCGGCTTTTTGTTGGGCCGCTTCGGCTGCCAGCCTGGCGGCCTCCGACTGTTGGGCTTCGCCCTTTTTGCCTTTTTTCTGTTTGGTTTGTTGATACTTTTCCTGCTTGGCTTTCTTGGCTTTTTTTTCATCCACCAATCCGGCTTTTTTCAGCTGATCAAATAATGATCCTGCCATGGTTGTTGCCCTTCTCTCTCAAATGAAAGGCGACATTTTACCCTATCGCTCAAGGCGCGAACCAAGAATCCCGAAGGAAACACCGACATTGAAATGCCTGCTGAAAGAAAAGCTTGCAATGGATTGAATTTGTCCCGTAAAATACAGACTAACAAACGTTAGTTAGTTAATCAGTTAATCAAAACAGGTAAGCAATCATGGATAGAATTTTGAATAAGGTTTGGGCATATTGGCTGGTCACCGATATCTTATTGATACTGGAAGTCAACGGTTGGCACTATGGCTTGTTTTTGGCCACGGCCTTGACGGTGATTCAGATCATCCACTTTTATGCGGAAAGCCATTCCATTTCCGCCTTTCCGGTTCAGGTGCGAATTGCCTACACCCTGCTGTTGGTCATCGCCTTCTGGCCGCCGATGACTTGGGTGCTGTTTTTCGTGATTCTGGGTACCTCGGCGATGGTGTTGTTCGATTACTGTTTCCTGGCGCGTTTTATGTCGTTGATGCCGTGGAATCACTCTGAGCGGTATTCATTTGCAATGATTGCGCGCACCTTTTTCAGTAAGCCGGTTGCCGGCTCGGTTCAGAAAGTTTAAAAAACGGGAGGCGATGATGTCTTGGTTTAAAAACACCTGGTTTAGAGACCCCAACGAAGAAGTCCTGTTTATCAACGATACTGCGGTGCGCATCCGCGCGGGCATGATGTTGGCGATTCCGCTGTTTATGGCGTTGACGCTGTTCGATGTGGCCTATACCTCGCCCTGGATTGTTGACGGCGCGACGGTGGAAGACACCTACGAAACCAATGAGGCGTCGCAAATCGTCTACAGTGCGCAAATCACCAAACGCACCTATGACTACAGCGTGCAAACCGCCCTGTTGTTCTACGGCCTGTTCGAGCTGTTGGCGGGGATGTTCGTCTGGAGTTCGCGCCTGTCGCCGACCATTCATCTTTCCAACTATCTGGCGCGCAATAAACGCGCGGAATGGAAGCCGCTGACACCGAAGCGTTTCGCCTGGGGGCTGGGCATCAGTCTGGTGAGTTTATGTCTGGTGTTCTTTAATCCGGATGTGTTCGCCAACGGGGTCAATGAGTTCTTCGGCACGGCGCTTCTGCCGACCACCTATAACTATATTCCTTATTGGCTGCCGGTGAATCTGGTGTGGGTCTGTATTGCGTTGATGTGGTTCGAAGCTGTACTTGGTTTTTGTTTAGGGTGTAAAATACACAGCGGACTGGTCTGGCTGGGCGTGATTCAAGAACCCTGCTATGCCTGCCATAATATCGATTGGGACGCCATTAAGCGCAAACACGAAGCGACATGACCGAAAACAACACACAACAACGCATCTTACAAACGGCCGCCGAACTCTTTGCCGCCAAAGGCTTCGATGCGTTGTCGATGCGCGATATCGCCACCGCCTGCGAAATGAAAGCGCCGTCTTTGTATAACCATTTCAAAGACAAGCAGGAACTTTATCACGCCACCTTGCAATTCGTGTTCAGCCAGCAAAGCCCGGCACTGATCGATTGCCTGCAATCGGACATCCCCGCCCAGCAGAAGCTGAACGACTTTATTGCGTTGGCTTGCCGCCAGATGGCCGGAAGCATGATTTTCCGCCAACTGTTTATCCGCGAACTGCTGGAACAGGACGAAAGCCGTTTACAGTTTCTGGCAAAAGAAGTGATGAACGACACCTGCAAATCGCTGCATTCGGTGTTTCTCGAGATCAACCCCAAATGCGACCCGCACTTTCTCACCACCAGCTTGATGGGCTTGCTGTTTTTCCATTTCCAAGCCAACTCTCTGCGCTTGTATCTGCCCGGCGGCTCTGAAAAAATGCAGTCCCTTGATTATCTGATTCCTAGTATCCAACAAATTATTTTGAATCATTTAAACGCTACTGCTATTTAAATTAAGGCCTGCCTGCTAGATTTATATAGTTAACATAGTTAACTGAATTCTCAACCAAAACAGGCAAAAAATTATGCACGTTTCAAACTCGCGGGAACAACAATACGCCGAATCTTTTATTCTGAAACAACTCAATTTAGATGAAGGATACAATTTAATCCCTTCAAAAGTTTCTCTGCCCTGTGGAAGCCTTGTACAAATTGATGGCTATGACCAAGAAAAAAAGGTTCTTTGTGAAGTCTATGCGCGAATCGGGAAACTCAAAGGGTCACAGCCAGATAAACTGGCATCAGATTTTTTAAAAATGTTATTCATCGAAAAAGAAATTGGTGAATTACATACTAAGATATTCTGCTTTGTATCCGATGATGCAAAAGCCTATTTAACTGGCAAATCCTGGCTTGGTGCGGCGGCAAAAAAATTTGGTATCACCATTAAAACGATTCCTCTCCCGCCCCATCTTCAAGAAAGCATCAAGGACGCTCAATTACGCCAAAAAATGGTTAACTCCTCTTTTTAACTACCTGTAGGCTTCAAGAACATCATTTTTTCGATTTTATAGTAACATTGCCCCCTCCAGTTTAATTTACCGAATCAGTTTAGGGCTGAACAGATGGAAATTCTTTGGTTTAAAACGGTGTCGCTGTTGGTGATTTTCATCACCGGCTTATTCGCCGGGCAGATTTTCTCTTGAAATCAAGCTTTTGGGACCGGCTCGACAACGGGCACTTTTTTTGGCCAGAGAATCATCACCAGTGCCGCCATAATGCAGATAATGCCGAACAGTTCGGATTGGTCGGGTCTTTCACCCAGTTGTATCCAGGCAGACAAGACCCCGATGGTCGGAATCAGCAAAGAAC
>JAWVWZ010000235.1:0-2988 GCA_033723505.1 Hydrogenovibrio sp. | reverse complement strand
GCCCAATGGGAATGTCAAGGCGTTACTCGACGTTGCCCAACTGGGGTCAATCATGACCATCAAAAGTTAACCGAATCAGGTTGAATTTATGAATGTATTGCCACAGTTTCACCGTATCCTGTTGGTCGAAGACAACCCGACCGCATTGAAATTGCTGTCCCAGCTGATGGAAAAAGCTGGATATGCTTATGAGTCTGCGGTTGATGGACAACAGGCTTATGAGCGTTTACAGGCAGTTGATCCGAATTATTTCAGTGCCATTATTTCCGACCGTATGATGCCGGAAATGGATGGCTTGACGCTCCTGAAAAAGTTGAAAGAAGATACCAGTCGACAGCATATTCCTTTTATTATGCAAACCGCATTGGCCGACAGTGCTTCGGTTCAGGAAGGGATCCTGGCGGGGGCGTTCTATTACCTGACTAAGCCGCTTGACATTGAAGTGGTGGAAAAAGTGGTTGAGTCAGCAGTTCATGATTTTCAGAACCATAAAGAACTGCTGGAACAACTCGGGTTTGTTTCTGATTCGCTGCTGTTGATGAAAAGCGCCCGCTTTGCTTATCGTACCCCGCAAGAGTGCAAGGGCTTGGCGACCTTACTTTCCCAGTTGGCGCAGAATCCGGAAAAAACCGTTATCGGCCTCTATGAACTGATGGTCAATGCGGTGGAGCATGGTAATCTCGGGATTTCCTATGAAGAAAAAACACGTTTAATCGAATCTAAATCCTGGAGCAAAGAAATCGATGCCCGTTTGCAGGAAGCCGAAAATCAAGCTAAAAAGGTAACCGTTGAGGTTCAAGTCGAAAAGAGCGATTTCGTGGTTAAAATTTCCGATATGGGAGAGGGATTCGATTATGAACAGTACTTGAAGGTCTCTCCCGAACGTTTGCTGGATAATCATGGCAGAGGCATAATGATGGCCAGTAGTGTTGGCTTTTCCCAGATGGAATATCAAGATAATGGGCGAACCGTTTTTTGTCGGATTAAAACTTTAGCAGCTTAAGGCTTTGTATTCAGTCGGATACACTGAGGATGTGGAGAAGCGAATATGTACATGGATGAACCGGGAAGACTGGCCGCCTTAGCCTGTTTGGATCTGGTTGGCGAAGAGTCGGAAGCATTTTTTCAAAGAATCGGCCGTATGGCCGTACGCTATTTTGATTTTCCGGCGGTGATGATCACGTTTATCGATGCCGAGCAGGAGTGGTTCAAAGCGGGCGTCGGCTTTGAAGCTCAAAGTTTACCGAGAACCCTGGCTTTCGGTGATGCCGTCCTGGCAGCGGGACAAGCGGTGTTTGTCGAGGATACGCTGGAAAACGATCGTTTTTTTGACCATCCGCTGGTGGTGGATGCGCCGAATGTCCGCGCTTACTTTGCGGTCCCCATTTTTTCGCCAACCGGTCATATCGTTGGCACGCTGGCATTGATTGATTATCAGCCGCGACGTTTAACTTCCGATGATCTGGTGTTTCTGGAAGATTTGTCCGCCATTATTGAAAATGAACTCAACCGTTTGTCGACTTGTGCCAGTTATGAGTCGGTGGAAAATCAATTATTACGCTATTCGGAACGTTTCAAGAAAAGTTTGAATTATGCCAATGTCGGCAGCTGGGACTGGAATCTCAAAACCAGCGATGTGTTTCTCACCGAACAGGTCAGTATGCTTTTGGGTTACCCGGAAGCCGATATGCGGGTCAGCTATAAAAGTTTTCTCGATTCGATTCACCCGGCGGACAGAAAGCCGGTTTTGGCGCAGATTCGAGACAGCATCGTCGAAGGTTCCGAATTCGATATCGATTTTCGCATCGTTAAGCCGGATGGCGAGCAGCGCTGGATGCATACCAAAGGGGATGTCTTTACCGACGAAACGGGTGAACCGGAAAGGGTGCTCGGTATTATTGTCGATATCCACGAGCGTAAAAAGCTTGAGTTGGATTTTCTGGAAAATGAACTCAAATTCCGTAACCTCTATGAAAACGCGCCGATTGGCCTGGCGTTGAATAATTTCAAGGGGCGGTTTCTGGCCGCCAATCATGCCTTGCTGGAGATGCTGGGGTATTCCGAACCGGAGTTAAAGGACCTCAGTTATTGGGACATTACGCCGGAATCCTATCAGGCTCAGGAGCTTGAATTGCTTGAGCAACTCGGAGAACAGCGGCAGTACGGTCCTTACGAAAAAGAATATATTCGCAAGGACGGCTCGGTCCTTCGGGTTCGGCTAAACGGCGTCCTGATTCAGGAACCCAACGACGAGCCCTTGATCTGGTCGTTTATCGAAGACATTACCGATGCCAAACAGGCAGAACAGGCTGTTAAGGAAGCGCATAATCGTTTGCTCGAAGCCCAGAAACTCGCCAATATGGGGAGTTGGCAGGCAAACATGGCAACTGGAGAACTCCATTGGTCGGAAACCATCTATGACATTTTCGGTTTTGATAAAGAAGGATTTTCTCCGAGCGTGGAAGCATTTAAAAATGCCATCCATCCGGAAGATGTCGCGTTAGTGGAGCAAAGCGAGAAAAAAGCGGAAATCACTGGCGTGCATGACGTCGTTCATCGGATTATTCGCCCGGATGGTGAAGTTCGTTATGTGCATGAATTGGCGCAGTTGGTCGAAAGTGAAAGCGGTAAAAAAGATTTGTTATCCGGTACCGTTCAGGATGTCACGGAGTTGAAGCGCGTTGAGTCCTCGTTGCGGATTTTTCAACGAATTTTCTGCGCTTCCCAGCAAGGCATGGGCATTACCGATAAAGACGGCTTTTTACTCTATACCAATCGGGCGCATGATGAAATCCATGGTTATGAGCATGGCGAAACCGTAGGGATGCATATCACCAAATTTTTCTCGAGCGAAAACCGCGACTGGATTATGGAGCGGGTCGGACGTTGTATCGAAGAGGGAGAGGGCTGGACCGGCCTGTTGCCCATCGTACAGAAAAACGGTAAGCCTGTTGTCACTTCAGCAAATGTCAATGTGATTATGGATGG
>JAWVWZ010000234.1:0-2988 GCA_033723505.1 Hydrogenovibrio sp. | reverse complement strand
GGTTTGCAGGGCATGGATATTGTCGTCGACCAAAAGTGTGGTGGCCGGATCATATGGGAAGTCCTGTTGGATTTTGGCCCAGATTTCCGGGTTTTCCTTGGGCATGCCGTAATCGTGGGAAGAGACCATGGCATCGAAATACTCTCCGATCTCGGTCATTTCCAGCTTGATCGCCAGGCTGTCTCGATGGGCATTGGTGACCATAATGACCTTCTTGCCCAGTTCTTTCAGGCGTTTCAGAAAAGTGATGACTTCCGGGTGGGCTTGAATCATATGTTTTAAATCTTGCTTCAATTCAGCAACGGGCAGGTTGAGTTCCCGGGTCCAGTAATCCAGGCAGTACCAGTTGAGGGTGCCGGTTTGCGAATGGATTTTTTCATGGATGATCCGATTGGCTTCATCCAGGGTCAGATTGTTTTCCTGAGCGTAGGTTTCCGGAATATAGGTCATCCAGAAGTGCCAGTCGAAATGCAGATCCAGTAAGGTGCCGTCCATATCCAGCAGAACGGTGTCGATTTTATTCCAAGGAACAGTGGTCATAAAGTCAGAAGCTCTTTGCGTTTGAGTGTCTTGTAAATAAAGAGTTTTTGTCGCTTTTTATAGCATCTTTCCGTTATGATTGTTTTATGAAAGAAGAAAACTCTCCTGAATTGTATCCTCGTATTCTATCGAAAAACGAGTCGGTTAAGTCACGGATTTTCACCGTGGAGGCTATGGATATCGAGTTCGAAAACGGGGTGACCGTCGAATATGAGCGTCTGATCAGCTCGCGACACGGCGCGGTGCTGCTGGTGCCCGTGCTGGATGATCATCTGGTGCTGATTCGGGAGTATGCCGCCGGCGTCGAGCGGTATGAACTGGGGTTTCCGAAAGGGAAGGTGGACGAAGGCGAAAGCTGGTTGGAAGCCGCCGTGCGCGAAAGTCAGGAAGAGATCGGTTTTTTGCCACAAAAAGTCGAACTGATGGACTCCTTGAGTCTGGCGGCCGGATATATGACGCATCACACCCATATTGTCCTGGCCGAGGACCTGGTGCCGCAAGCTGCTGAAGGGGATGAGCCGGAGCCTTTAGAGATCGTGCACTGGCCGATTGCCGATTGGAAAAGCCTGTTGACGCATCCGGAGTTTTCGGAAGGCCGCGCCTACGCCGCTCTGATGTTGTTGCTGAAATCGAGAAATATGATTTAAACCGGAGAATGTCTTTCTCCGGAAGCAGGGTTACCCCTTCTGTACGAACCGGTCGATACGGTCCAGCGCTTCCACCAGGTTCTCCATACTGGTAGCGAACGAAATTCGCAAATACCCTTCAGAACCGAATCCGGACCCCGGCACGGCTGCAACGTCGACATCTTCCAGAATCGCTGTAGCGAAGTCGGCATCCGAGGTATAGCCTTTGGCCTTCATCGCGTCCTTGACATCCATAAAGGCATAGAATGCGCCTGCTGCCGGAATGCACTTGAATCCTGGAATGCGGTTGATGCGTTCGACGACAAAATCGTGACGTTTCTTGAATTCGGTCAGCATGGTCTGAATACACTCCTGAGGGCCATTCAACGCTTCCACCGACGCATATTGGGAAATCGAACAAGGGTTGGAAGTGCTTTGAGATTGTACCTTCCTCATCGCCGTGATCAGGTCAACCGGTCCCCCGGCATAGCCGATGCGCCACCCGGTCATGGAGTAGGCCTTGGAAACGCCGTTCATCACCACGGTGCGATCGGTCAGCTCCGGGCAAACTTCAAGAATATTGGTAAAGGGTTCGTCGCCCAACAGGATGTGTTCATACATATCGTCTGATGCGATAATGATGTTCGGGTGTTTCGCCAATACGGCGCCGATGGCTTTGAGTTCTTCGGCGGTGTAAACCGCGCCTGTCGGGTTGGATGGACTGTTGAGGACCATCATTTTGGTTTTCGGCGTGATCGCCGCTGCTAGCTGTTCCGCCGTGATCTTGAACCCTTGCTCGATACCGGCTTCGATAATGACCGGTTCACCGCCGGCCAATAATGCCATATCCGGGTAGGAAACCCAGTAAGGTGCCGGAATAATCACCTCGTCGCCGTCATTCAAAACGCCCTGACAAAGGTTGTAGAAGCTTTGTTTGCCCCCGGACGAAACGAGGATTTGATCCATGCCGAATGTCAGCTGATTGTCACGCTTGAATTTGGCGATGATGGCTTCTTTCAATTCCGGGATGCCGTCGACGGCTGTATAGCGCGTATGTTCTTTCTCGATCGCCTCAATGCCCGCTGCCTTGATGTGTTCCGGCGTGCCGAAGTCTGGTTCACCTGCTCCCAAGCTAATGATGTTTCTGCCTGCGCGACGCAACTCTGCAGCTTTAGCGGTAATGACAAGGGTAAGGGAAGGCTTTACGCGGTTAACTCGATCAGACAGTCTTGACTTTGAGGGCATTGTTTTAGGTTCTCATTCAATTTTTTAGCTAGAATATCGGAATTGTTTCTTTGTCTCTCTCAAGCAAAATCGCTTTGCGAGAAAAATGCTTGCTGCAACTGATAGAATCAGCGGCAAGACACGGACGGTTGTTTTGCTGTAGTGTCTTTTGAGAGATGCAAAGTGTTTAAGTTATTCTACAACCAAACTACTTATTTTTTAAGTAAATTTTTGACTGTTTTACGAGTGTTTTGACTATGGCAAAAAGCTTCGAGATTTCATCCCAGTACTCTCCGGCAGGCGATCAGCCTGTTGCGATTGATAGTTTAGTGGAGGGGTTGGAAGATGGTGAAGCGTTTCAGACCTTGCTTGGGGTGACCGGATCGGGGAAGACTTTCACCATGGCGAATGTGATCGCCAGAGTGCAACGGCCAACGATTATCCTGGCCCACAACAAGACTCTGGCAGCCCAGCTTTATGGCGAAATGAAAGGGTTTTTCCCGAACAACGCGGTGGAGTATTTCGTTTCCTATTATGATTACTACCAGCCGGAAGCCTATGTGCCGGCTTCGGATACCTATATTGCCAAGGATTCTTC
>JAWVWZ010000233.1:0-2993 GCA_033723505.1 Hydrogenovibrio sp. | reverse complement strand
GTCTGATTATTCTTCGCCCTGCTTCTGCTCCTGTGCCGCCTGACGAATCAACGGCACGACTTTATCCATATTGACGCAAGCCTGGTGCTCGGTGATTTTGTCGAACGCCAGAAAGTCTTCCTGAAACTGTTTACCGTTCTGACGTGACAAGTTTCGCATAATCTTATGGAACAGCCGTTCACCGTCGGCCAGCCTGGCGATGGTCACCAACTGTTCCGGCGTCATCTGCACGCCCACTTTCTGGATAATGCGATCGTCGGTATTGACCAGTTTATTGGCCAACTCGCGATAGACCTTAATTTTCTTATCCAACGATTGCTGCTCCACGTCCGACGACTGATTCAGTCGCTTGTCGATAATCGACTGCAACTTCCTCACCGCATCATAAGGCAGCTCAATGGTGACATAGCCCATCTCCAAAAGATATTCGCCATCCGTGCCTCTTTTAGCTGAAATCTCCACGATGTTTCCTCTTTAAATATATCGCTGGTTGTCTTTTTTGAACTCGATCGTTCCCTGATCTTCGAGTTCGAACATTTTTTCGATGACCCGTCGCACCGACCCCATCACTTCTTCGGCGCCAGGCATCACGGATTTCTCGATATCCGCCTGCAACTGCTTGGATAAAATCCCGCCGACATTCGCCAACACCATTTCCGTCAACTGATCATTCTGAGCGGTTTGAATCAG
This sequence comes from Hydrogenovibrio sp., assembly GCA_033723505.1. Taxonomy (GTDB): domain Bacteria; phylum Pseudomonadota; class Gammaproteobacteria; order Thiomicrospirales; family Thiomicrospiraceae; genus Hydrogenovibrio. Next base: position 2,303 of record JAWVWZ010000233.1, on the reverse strand, counting down.
GCGCAAAATATCTTCGTTGGCCACTGAACGCAGCAACACTTGTAAATTTGCGGGCGAAAGCTGTAGCACTTGCTCGGCCAGATGGGTATAACTTGCCAACATGGAGTGTGACTCGCCGTTTTCCAATGCTTCAAGATGTTCCAAGGTGATATTCAAAAGCTCCAGCGAAAAACGGTCAAGACGCACCATCGCACAGCCGACATGCACCTGCCACTCATTCTCGTGGATTTTTTTAATCCCTAGCTTCATGTTTGATTGCCCTAAAAATTTTAAAATGAATATTGCAATTACCTAAGCAAATTGACTGCCAAAAGGGTCGCATAAACTTAAGATGGCATTATAATAGGGCAAATTTCCATCGAATTGCCAGCTAAAAGAACTTCATGAAACCAAAACATCAACTTCCAACCCCTCCTGCAGAAGCTCAAGCCCATAGCGAACAGCTCAGCACCCGGATCCGGCAACAGCTTAAGCGGCATGGAAGTTTAAGCTTCCCGCAATTCATGCAAATGGCGCTTTATACCCCCGGCCTGGGCTACTATGCCAGCGGCCTGCCAAAGATCGGCCCTCGGGGCGATTTCATCACCGCACCGGAAATCTCGCCGATTTTTTCGCGCTGTCTGGCTCGCCAGGCAATTCAGGTTCTACAGACGCTGGATCAGGCAAACATCATCGAATTCGGCGCCGGGAAAGGCACCATGGCAAAAGACATTCTGCTGGAACTGGAGACCTGCGAACACCCCATCGACAATTACTACATTGTCGAATTGAGCGCCGACTTGAGACAGCAGCAGCAGGAGACCCTGCAACAGTTGCCGGATGCCCTGTCCCAAAAAGTGACCTGGCTGGACCAGTTGCCCACCGAAAAACTGCAGGCCGTCGTCCTCGCCAATGAAGTGCTGGACGCCATGCCGGTGGAAAGAATCAAACTCGAACCCCACCAGGCACTCCGAGGCATGGTGGACTTCAATGAAGACAAAAACCAGTTTCAATGGCGATACGAGCCGATTACCGACCGTCAGCTTCAGCAAATCAGCAACGGCATCCTTGAATACATCGGCGAACCGAGTGACGAGGGCTATGAAACCGAGGTCAACCTGAATATCGAACCCTGGTTGAAGTCCATTGAAGCCTTTCTGGAAAAAGGCCTGTTGCTGCTGGTCGATTACGGTTACGCCCGCAAAGAGTTTTATCAACCGGCCAGGGTCATGGGAACCTTGCGTTGTCATTACCAGCATTTGGCCCATAGCAACCCATTCTTTTATCCTGGCCTTCAGGACATCACCGCCCACGTCGATTTTACTGCCGTCGCCGAAGCGGGATTTGATGTCGGCTTCAAGGTTGCCGGCTTCACCACTCAGGCACACTTTTTGATGAGCAGCGGATTACTGGAAATGTCTGCCGATCCGGACATCGATATCACCGAATCGCTTCGCATCGCCCAGCAGATCAAAACCCTTACCCTGCCGGATGAAATGGGAGAAACCTTCAAGGCCATCGCCTTAACCAAAGGCATCGACCAATCCCTGATCGGGTTTCAACTACGAGATTTACGACATCAACTCTAACGAGGAATCAACCACATGGATATAATACAGGCCGCCATACTGGGCATTATCGAAGGTTTAACCGAATTTTTGCCCATCTCTTCCACCGGGCATTTGATTATCGTCAGTGACTGGCTCGGACTTCAGCAAACCGACCAGAACAAAGCATTTGAAGTCATCATTCAGGTGGCGGCGATTCTGGCGATCTTCTCCCACTACAAGGAAAAATTCAGTTCCGAGCATATCCGGCTCTGGACCAATGTGGTGATTGCCTTTATTCCCATCGGTTTCGTCGGCTTACTGTTCCACAACCAAATCAGTGACTTCTTCACGGTGAAGATCGTCGCCTGGATGTTCATTGTCGGCGGGATTATCTTCCTGATTCTCGAACGACTATACACCGAGGGGACACACCGTACCCGCAACATTGAAGACCTATCTATGCGCCAGGCGTTCTGGGTGGGGATTGCTCAGGTGTTTGCCCTGATTCCCGGGACCAGCCGTGCCGGTGCCTCAATTGTCGGCGGGATGATGATGGGGCTGGATCGCAAGACGGCGGCCGAGTTTTCTTTCCTGCTGGCATTGCCGGTGCTGGCGGCCGCTTCGGGGTTGGACCTGGTTAAAAACTATTCCGAGTTCGCCGACACCTCCTGGATGCCGTTGCTGGTCGGATTTGCCATGTCTTACCTGATTGCACTGCTGACCATGAAGGTCTTCATCCAATTCCTGCAAAAGTTCACTTTCAATGCCTTCGGG
>JAWVWZ010000232.1:0-3022 GCA_033723505.1 Hydrogenovibrio sp. | reverse complement strand
TGCATGTCATAATCGGCCTGAGCGATGGTGGTGGCATTAAAGGAGTTGGTCTCGACGATGTCGGCGCCTTTGCGCAGAAATTCCAGATGGATGTCGCGAATCAGGTTTGGCTGGGTGATCACCAGAACATCGTTATTGCCTTTGATGTCCATGTGATAGTCGCTGAAACGGTCTCCACGGAAATCCTCTTCCGAAAGTTCCAGGTTTTGGATCATGGTGCCCATTGCACCGTCAAGGACCACGACTCTTTCGTTTAACAGGGATTTTAATTGTTGGATTCGTTCTGCTCGGTTTGTCATTTCGTTATGGGCGCCATCTTGTCATCGTTTAAAGAGCTGGCTATTTTACCCGAATCCAGTCATTGAATCCATGTCTTCGAGTACCAGGCATTCCATAGTAAAATCATGGATTTACTTTCGGTTTGAAATCCAACCCCCGCCTGGCAGATTTTATCGCGATGAAATCAAAGGTGATGCCACCAGCGAACAGCGGGTTCGTCGGCGCTCATCGGTCGGATGTAGCGTTCCACTTCTTTTTGCTTGCCTTCGTTGCTGTAGGCCATATCGTTGCGGGTGAAGTTTTGCAGAATGCGCTCGCGTGACTGTTGTTCCTTGTCTGCCGTCAAGCCAGGATGGTTGCGCAGGACGAAATCCGGCTGGAAGAAGAAGTAGGTGTAGTCGAATCCATAAGGATTTCTCGCATGTTTCAGTGGATAGCATGTGCCGAATGCAGTCAGGAACAAGGTTTCGCCCGCCCAGGAAAATTTCCAGCCGTCGGCTTCGATGTCCTGTTGCAAACAATCGGATTTTGCCGGATCGATTCGGTTCAGTGCTGTCAGGAAGCGAGCTACCGTTTTCGACAGTTGTTCGACACTGTCGCTGTAATGCGCCGGAAAGCGCAGGGCATAGCCTTTAAATTTCTCTTTTTTGCCGAATGTCATAAAGCGAAAAAATCCCTGCGCGAAGCGCTCGATATTCTGTTCGAACGGCAAGGCTTCATCCCATTCATCCGCGCCCCAGTATTTGCCGGTGGGGGCGAAAATACACTGAGTTTTGTCGACTGCCTGCAGAAACTGCTGGTGCGTCGGGGAGAAAACCGGCTCGTATTCGCGTTCGTCGCGGGCGAACGGCTTTAATTCCGACAGGCTGCCGGCCCAATGGGCTTCAAAGTCCTTCAGTTGCGTCGGGAAATTGACGGCCAGCATCGCGAACAGGCGGTTGGTCAAATCCTGTACACTTTCCAGGCCGTTCTCCGGAATGGGGTTTTGCAATTTGACCGAGTGGTAAAACTTCAGGGTCTCTGCCAGTTGCTGCAGGGTCGGAAGGATTTGCGTCTTATCGTACGCCTTCGACATTTCCGGCTTCTGACAATGGTTCAGCAGGCGGTCGGCCAATACGTAGTAGCGATAAGCCGTTTGCAGGATGACAAAACTCAGCAGGGATTTAACATGCTGATCGTGCCAGTCTCCCTGTTGGTGTACCTGTTCGATCAGATAATCGATCAGTTCGACGGTTTTTTCATCGTTCAATTGCAGGTGTTGTTCTGTCGCAAAAGCGTGTGCGCGTCGTTGAGCAATCACGAATTGTTTGAGTAAGTTCATTGCCGAGTGTCCTTGAAATGATGAAAAAACGAGCGTTCAGGCGATATTTAATTTTATGGAGGCCTGTCACGCATTTCTCAGGTCTTATTTTCGGCGGGAATGATATACGGATTCGATACCGGTTTCCAGTTTCGTTGTCAGGTTTTCACAAACCTGTCATCTGAGTTTTTCCGCCGCCGTTGGCCGGAGAGCTTCTATAGTTTTTTTAATGTAATTTTCTTTGTTTTTGTGGGGTTTTGCAAGCGCCGCTCAAATTCGCGCGAATCTGGTATAATCCGCGTTTAATTTCTTTCGATTCTCCGGGTTTTTCAATGCTTTGCCAAGTTTTTCCACAACAATATGCTGTTCAATTGAGTGAAAAGGTAGATCGTCTCAAGGCTCTGATTCCCGGTTTGAACCATCTGAGTGTTTTCGAGTCCGACCCTTCTCATTATCGTGCCCGCGCCGAATTCCGCGTCTGGCATGACGGTGACCGGACCGACTATATCATGTTCGATCAAGCAACCAAGGAAAAGGTCAAAATCCTTTCCTGTCCAATGGCGATTGAAGCGATCGATGTCTTGATGCCGAAATTAATGGCAGAAATCGTTGCGCACCCAGAATTGCGTACCAAGCTGTTTCAGGTCGACTTTCTGGCGACCTTGAGCGGTGAAATGCTGGTAACTTTGATTTACCGGAAATCGATTAAAGACGATCCCGTCTGGCGAGAAAAGGCAGAAGCACTGAAAACCAAACTGGGCATCACTGCGTTGATCGGCCGCGCCCGTAAGGAAAAGGTGTTGCTGGATCGGGATTATGTGGTTGAGCAACTCCAGGTGGACGGCCATACTTTCCATTATCAACAGATCGAGAACAGTTTTACCCAGCCGAATGCCGGGGTCGCGCAGAAAATGCTACATTGGGCAAGAAAGGTCTCTCAAGCGGAAGACAAGACGGATTTGATTGAGCTTTATTGCGGTAACGGCAATTTTTCCATCGCACTGGCAGAACATTATCGCCGGGTGCTGGCGACTGAAATTTCCAAGACATCGGTGCACTCTGCCCAGTTTAATATTGCCGCCAATCAGGTCGAAAATCTGACGGTGGTGAAAATGGCGGCAGAAGAGATTTCCCAAGCGTTGCAGGGGCAGGCCTTCAATCGGCTGAAGGATGTCGCTTTGGAAGACTACGATTTCGGCACGATTTTCGTTGATCCGCCGAGAGCCGGGCTGGATGATCTGACCCGAAAGATGGTGACCGAGTTCGATCGCATCATCTATATTTCCTGTAACCCGGAAACCCTGGCCAGGGATCTGGCCGATATTGAAAAAACACATGAAATAGTCGAATCTGCGCTGTTTGACCAATTCCCTTATACCCATCACATCGAAAGCGGCGTATTTTTAAAAAGGAAGAACACATGATTTTTGCTTGGATAGGCGC
>JAWVWZ010000231.1:0-3059 GCA_033723505.1 Hydrogenovibrio sp. | reverse complement strand
TATTCCGGTGACCTTGATTCGCAATAAAATCGATCTGGCCGGTCTTTCACCGAAAATGGAATCGCGTGACGAACAAGGCCAGGCCATGACGGTTTTCGGTCATGAAGAAACGGTGATCTGGCTGTCGGCCAAGCAAGGGGCCGGGCTGGATTTGCTGAAAACGCATTTGAAGACGGTGATGGGCTTTGCACAGACGGAAGAAGGCGTGTTTATGGCGCGTCAACGTCACTTGGACGCACTGTCGACCGCCTTGGAACATGTCGAAACCGGGCAACAGCAGTTGGAAACCTATGCCGCCGGAGAATTGCTGGCAGAAGATCTGCGCCAGGCACAAAACGCCTTGTCGGAAATTACCGGCCAGTTCACCTCGGATGACTTGCTGGGTCGCATCTTCACCTCATTTTGTATTGGCAAGTAATGCTCTGAAATGCTTGTCACAGAAGGGAAGCACCATGAAGTCAAGCCTTCTCGCGTCAACGATTACCTGCCCGATTTGCGGCCACGCAAAAGAAGAAATGATGCCGACAGATGCCTGTCAGTGGTATTACGAATGCGAAAACTGCCATACGCTGTTGCAGCCTAAACCGGGGGATTGCTGCGTTTTCTGTTCTTACGGTACCCAGCCTTGTCCGCCGATTCAGCAAAAACAAAGCTGTTGTCAGTGAAATGGTTTTTGCCTTTTTCAGATAAATATATCCAAAACCTATCAGGCAGGGGTCAGTGCCAAAGATAGGAATCCATCGACAGCGCCCGGTACTCGATTCCCCCTTCAAGCACCTCAAGTCGGTCGGTGGGCCCGACGGTGCCTAAAGCAAAGACCAGAGGCAAATAATGGTCGTCGCTCGGATGGGCTTGGTGGAAGTCCCCGATATGTTCTGCGTGATCGATGAGCCTATCATAATCCCGTGTTTCCAACGCCCGTTTTACGTCGTCCTGAAACCGTAGGACGTAAGGCAAAGGGTCTGTCTGTCTCCAGGCCACATCCCGCAGGTTATGCGTCAAGCTACCGGAGCCGATGATGGCGATGCCTTTCGACCTCAAAGGGGCTAACGCTTGTCCCAGTTCATAGAGCTGGCGGTGCGAAAGCCGTCGGTTGATGGAAATTTCTACGATGGGGATTTGCGCTTCCGGCAAAAGGTGCATCATTGGTACCCAGGCTCCGTGATCAAACCCCCGCTGGGCATTCAAAGTCGAATCGATGCCGGTTTGGCTCAAGGTTTGTTGCACTTCACGAGCCAATACCGGATTCCCCGGCGCCGGATAGCTCAGTTGATATAGTGCATCGGGGAAGCCGCCGAAATCGTACAGGGTCGCCGGCTGCTCGGTGGACATGATTTCTTGTCCGTCGGTAATCCAGTGGGCTGACAATAACAGGACGGCTTTCACGCCTGTGAAATAGGGATGAGCCTGTTGCAGAGATTCACCGGCCTTCCCCGGTGACAGTGCATAAGTCGGCGCGCCGTGGCTGACAAACATGACGGGGGCTTTGATCTGCATTTGCAAACTCCTCTTGCGGGAACACGTAACCGTCTTCACATCTTAAGGTGTTCGCAATCGTTCGGCAATTTAATACGCTGACAAAATCATGACGGTGACGGGGCCGACAGGTTAAGTCATCACATTGCCCAGTCGACGACGGAACTCCTGCGCCAGAGCTGGTTCATTGGGCTCGAGCATATTGATCAGATTAATGATCATCTCTTGTGCCGCGCCCGCTTTATAGTCGGGTTCGGCGATCAGGATTTCAAAAAGGTTTTCCATCGCTTGCGGGTAATTGTGCTCCGCGACCAAACAAACGGCCAGATCGAAACGTGCGTCGTGGTCCTGCAAGTTCTGCGACAATTTTTCCAGCAGTGCGGTTTTGCCTTCCGTTTTGTCCGCCAGTTGCTTGAACGTGATCTGGCCAATCAGGCTGCGCCCCATTTCCGATTCCTTCTCGCTCGCGGGCAGCTTGTTGAATAAAGCGGTGGCCTGATCCAGCAAGGACATATCGAGCATCACCTGCACCATGTCCATCACCACCAAAGGATTGCCGGGATCTTTCTGGATGGCTTCGGTCAGAAGTTGAATCGCTGAGGTGATGTCGCCATTAAGATACTTTTCCCTGGCCTGTTCACGCAATTCATCCGATTCGCGATAGATGCCGTAGGATTTCAGCAATAACGCCAGTTCCGGCTTTTCCATCAGGCCCACTTCTGTCTGGACGACCTTGCCGTCTTGAAACACCATCAAGGTCGGCACGTTTTCAATCGAGTAGCGTTCGGTCAGTTCCGGTTGCATATCGATATCGACGGTGGCGAAAATAAATTGCCCGGCGAAGCTTTTGGCCAGTTCGGACAGTGCACGTTCCATCGAAACACAGGTGCCCAGACTCATGTCCATGAATTCGACCAGCACCGGCAACTTATGCGAGTTTTCGATGACGGTGGGTTCGAAGTTCGTTTCCGATACCTCGAAGATATAAACGTTTTGACGGCTCATCATAATCGACCTTAAATTTTTTCAATACTGGCCGCATTATAACGTCATGCCGCAAAGGGTTGGATAACGGTTCTTTATGGTTATCATAACCCGGCTGGCAAGCACTCTATACCGACCGGGCACCAAAGACAGGGTTATTTTTTGAATTCCTGAGACAGGCGAATAATGATGGGTGACAGCACCAGCAGTGCGATCAGGTTCGGGATCGCCATCAAGGCATTGAGCACGTCGGCCAGGATCAGTACTGTATTGAAATAATCCGAAAGTGCCGCTCCGGCAAACACCGCAATCACCCATAAAATGCGATAGGGTTTTAATAGGTGTACGCCGACCAGATATTCCGCGCATCGTTCTCCATAGTAACTCCATCCAATCAGGGTCGTGAAGGCAAAAATGGCGAGACTCACCGCGACCACCACGGAACCGAAATCTGATCCCATGCCTTTGGTGAAGGCCAAAGATGTCAAGGCTGAACCGGTTTCACCACTTTGCCAGGACTGGGTGACCATAATCACCAACGCCGTCATGGTACAGATGATGATGGTATCGATAAAGGTGCCGAGCATGGCGATATGTCC
>JAWVWZ010000230.1:0-3078 GCA_033723505.1 Hydrogenovibrio sp. | reverse complement strand
CTACCGAATATCTGTTTACCGTCGGTCCGGAAAATTTTACGCCGCCACCGAAAGTGGACTCCGCCATCGTTCGGTTAATCCCTTATCGCCAGAAACCATTTCAGGCGGACTGCGAAACCACTTTGTCGGAACTGGTCAAACAGGCTTTCTCGCAAAAGCGCAAAACTTTGAGAAATAACCTGAAAGGTTGGCTAAACGCCGAAGAAATCGAGTCCTGTGGCATTGATCCGGGTGAGCGGGCGGAAAGACTCGAAGTGGCAGCTTTCGTCCGCCTGGCAAACTTTTATCACCAAAAGAGAGGTTAAATGGCGACCTATATCATCGGCGACCTACAAGGCTGTTATGATGAACTGCTCGGTTTACTCGACAAGATCGAATATCAACCGAAGCACGATACCCTTTGGTTTGCGGGCGACATTGTCAATCGCGGCCCAAAGTCGCTGGAATGTCTGAAATTTGTCAAAAATCTGGGTGACCGGGGCAAAATGGTTCTCGGCAATCATGATTTTCATCTGTTGGCCGCCTATGCCGGCCTGGACAAATATCGCTCGAAATCCGATACCCTAAAGTCCATTCTCGTCTCGGACGAGGTTGACGAGCTGGTTAACTGGTTGCGCCATCAACCCTTGATGGCCGAACACCCGGATTTCCCTGCCGTGATGGTCCATGCCGGGATTCCGCCGCAATGGACGCTGAAACAGGCCAGAAGCTATGCCAAGGAAGTGGAAGCGGTTCTGCAAGCCGATGACTGGAAGCAGAATTTGATCGAACACCTTTTCGGTAACGAACCCAATGCATGGGATGAACAGCTGACCGGCTGGCCGCGATTACGCTACATCCTCAATGCCTTCGTCAGAATGCGCTACTGCGACCGAGACGGCAGACTGGAATTTAAAAATAAAATGGCACCATCCAAAGCAATCTTGAAACAAACCTACCAACCCTGGTTTTGTTTCGACAACCGGAAAAACACCGATAAGGAAATTTTTTTCGGTCACTGGTCGACTCTTGGCGTAATCGATGCTTATGATATACACTCAACCGATACCGGGTGCTTATGGGGTGGCAAACTGACAGCATATTGTCTGGACACACAACAAAGGCATACCATTAAATGTCGACAACACGGTGCGAAATAACGATAGATAGCCTACATGGATGAAGAAGTACTCACATTAGAACCACTGGAAGAAGCTCAACAAGGGACACCCTCGGCGGAGCAAATGCTGGCACGACTCGAGGCGGTCGACATCGACACCCTTGATGTTCAAACCATTACCGATGAGCTGAAAGGCGATCAAGCCTGGCTCTTCGTGCTGACCATGCCGATCAGCGCCATCGTTCTGGCGGTATTCACCTTATTGGGAACCTTTCTGACCGGTTATTTCATCGTCAGTTTTCTGGTGACGGCCGGCATCGTATTCCTGATCGGTCAAATGATCAATCAATACGAGCAAAAATTCCGCCGGGAAGCTCGTCTGGAAGCCATTAACCGTATTGCTGCCTATGAAGGCGAAGAGGGGCTGATCCCGCATTTTCATGATTTTTTGCCTGACAAATACCGTCACTTATGGCAGAGCTTGCGCAAAAAGAACTTTATTTATGTCGAGCAATACATTGCCGCCGTCCGACTGCTTCAAGGCAAACTCGATCATGAAAAATTCACCCATATCTGGCATCTTAAACACCCGGAAACCGATCCGGAAAACCAAGAACCCTCAGACGAAGAAGAATTTCAGCACGCTCGCTAACCTACTTTCCGCCTCCTTGGCAAAGTGGTGAATCAGCCACTTGCGGAGATTCAGCCCACTCCTGAGGAGAAAAAGTATGCAGTGCCAATGCATGAAACTTCGGCATTTCTTCTGCCAACGCCCGATAAACTGCCTGATGGCGTTTCACCTTTGACATCCCCTCAAAAGCTTCCGAGACCAGCGTCATTTTAAAATGGGATTCGGTCGCCGGTCCCGAGTGCAGGTGACTCTCGTTTTCGATCTGTAAAAAGATCGGCGCGAACGCCTGGTGTATTTTCGTTTCGATTTGTTGCTGTAAACTCATAGCGCTTCTCTATTTCGTTGTAAGGTACGAATGTTATAATAAAAAGCAAACGCCCATCCAGTTTTTCGGACAGGCCAGAACAGGAAGTTTCCCAGGAGCGAATCATGAAAAAGACTCTGAATACTCTGCACCAACTACTGGCAGTGTTGCTACTTGCAAGCATCGTCAGCTTCCCGGCCGTCTCACAGGCCAATGAGACCCAAGCTTCGGCGAAAGGCCATACCTTAAAAATCTTTCCCGAATTGAAAAATGCCAGTTCGGCCGATCGTTTTCCCGGAGATCCCCCGGAGCATAAAGCGGTCTATATGTGGAACAAGTCCGATCCGGAATATCAAACCCACATCCTCAATTCGATTCAGGCCATGATCACCGAATTCGGTGACAATGTCGCCATTGCAGTGGTCGCGATCGGTCCCGGCATCCATGTTCTGGCGAAAAAGCCGATGCGTAAAGTCGACTCCCTGACTTACGAACGCGTGAAGAGCTTGGCGAAAGACTACAATGTACGTTGGATCGCCTGCGGCAATACCATGAAAACCATCGGCTGGACGGACAAAGACATGCGCCCTTTCGCCGAGTACGCCCAAGTCGGCGCGGCGGCCATCATGGCACTTCAGGAACACGGTTATAAACTGATCGCCTGGTAGCCTGCCTTCAGAGGCTCAAGCCCTCATTTAGGCTTGAGCTTTCTACGCTCCCCCTTACCTCTACCATCAGAAGACTTTTTGGTCTTTCTCGAGCAAACGATCCAGCTTATCGTTCAAAACCGCAATGTCACGTTCTATTTTTTGCCGGTGCTCAAGCCATTCATCTTGCTTCTGCTCTTCTTCGTCGGCAATCAGCTTCTTATGCTCCTCATCGAGCACTTCCACAACAATCCCGATCATCATATTCAAGAACACAAACGCGGAAAAGAAAATAAAGGTCAGATAATAGATCCAGCTCAATGGATAAACCGTCATGGTTTCATACATCACATCGGTCCAGTCTTCGAAAGTCGCGACACGGAATAATGTCAGCAAT
>JAWVWZ010000229.1:0-3080 GCA_033723505.1 Hydrogenovibrio sp. | reverse complement strand
TCCAACACTGCTGGAAATATTGATATGGTGTTTCTGAATCACCCAGGGGTTATTGAGTCGTTTCTGAATATTTTCGACGATATTGCTGAGCTCATTGATGGAACGATAATTGTGAAGCAGGATAATAAATTCGTCGCCGCCAACCCTAGCGATAAAATCGCCTTGATGGAGCAGCTCCCTGATGGACTGACCGACCTTTTGCAACAAAGCATCGCCGATATGATGCCCCAAAGAATCATTGACCGTTTTGAAAAAATCCAGATCCAGGAAAAGGAAGGCAAACTCTTTTTTCTCGGCGGCGCAACTGGCGATCAATTGTTTCAAGTATTCATTCAACGCATTCCGGTTCGCCAGCCCCGTCAGCATATCGGTGCGCGCCAATCGATAGAGTTCTTCCTGCTCTTGCTCCAACCGGGAAAAGGTTTTGATCATCGACAGACGAATTTCTTCCAGCTCATTCAGTTTGAACGCCTTGGGCACTTTGTTTTGCGTCATCAAATACTGCCGAAGCTTTTCCAGGGGCTGAGTCAGGAAGAAATTGAGCAACCCCCAAATCAGCAACATCAACACCGAAGGCAGTACACCAAAGTAAATAAAGAATTTGATTTTGTTATGGCGCAGATAAAGGTCGACTTCTCCTCGATCAATGACAAAAATCAAACGCAACTTAATCAGCTTGGCATTCTCATAAAACCGAATCGTCCCCTCCAGGCTTTGGGTCTTGGTCAAGACATCGTAAGCGGTTTCATTGACCTGACGTCTGCCCTTGTTGCCATTCGGTACCCGTCGATAAGACGGATCGGTGGTCAACAGCGTCTGATCGTCATTGACAACCATGATCGCGGCGATAAATTCGTTATTGGCGGCCGCCCGGTCCAGCACCGCACGATGAGAAGGAATGTTTTCCAGTCGTTTGACATTCTTCGACAGGATATACCCCACTTCGGACATGTCGTCCTGTAAGGTATTTAGAATGACAGATGCTGTTTGCTCGCGCTGCTCGAAATAATAATCGGCAAAAATCGTATAGAGCACCCCAAGCAGGGCAATAATGATGAAAATAACGAACTGCTTGATATTGAACTTCATCTCACAGCAGCCCTTGTGTCGGGAAGTCCGACTGCTTCAAGCGCGCTTCCAACGCTTTGGAAAGCTTGGTATTGATCCAGATAATATCATGCAGGGATTGCATGAAATCGTCATAACTCAACTCCAGCAAATAAGGCTTGACCGTTTGGTAGTACTCTTTCGGATTTTTCTTCAACGCAACGACCGCCTTATCGATCAATCTTTTCAATTCGACAAACTGCGCCCGGTGCTGCTCAAACTTTTTCTTCGTGGTAAACATGGCATCCACCACCAACAAATCCAAGCCATCTCTTGTCGAAGCCAACTCATGAAAGCCGTTATCGGCCAATTTCACATTGAAAGGCGTATAGGTCACAATCACCGAGGGCTGTTGAACCGATGCCGCCGTCAAACCGGAAGTAATGGCCTGATCCTGATTGATATACGTGATCGGCTTATTTTCCAAATGGTACTTTTTAAGAAAATCTTTTAGCAGGGTACGATTGATCGAGTCCATTTCCAGATAAGCATGGATCGGTTTCAAAGTGGTTTGCAGCGTTTCAATGGACGTGTTGCCCATCACGATGTCACCACCATAAGAACGGTCGAACATCATCACCGGGAACAACGTCGGGCTTTTCGGAGACAGCACACTGTATTCATACTGGGTACCGACATAAGCATCGGAGTTCCCGGCCTGATAAAGATACATGTTTTCGCTGAGTGAGACCACATGCAGCAATTTGATATTAAGCGGTTCCAGCCAGCCTTTGCCTTTGGCATAAAACAGCGGCGAGTATCCGACCCAGGTAGTGGCTGAGATTTTGAGTCGATCATATCGATGAGAACTACAGGACGACAGCAGTGAAAGCGCAATGAACACAACGGCAATTTTTTTGAGCATCTATATCAGTCCCTTACCACTCTAACAATTAAGTATTATGACTTACCACTCCTTTGGCATATCATAATCGACTTATCCACAAAAAAACAGTAATCTGAATCATTCACTGCATTTAATTCGTTGACCGACACGGCCAGTCATGTCACCATTTTGGCATGCATTTCAAACCGGCCTGAAAAACGGGTCGGTCATTTTACCCGAGGCATAGGTCAATTCAATGACAACACTGGTTTGGCTACAAAGAGAATTTCGTTTGGATTATCTGCCGGCATTAACCACGGCGTTAAATCTGCCAGGCGAGGTGATTTTCGCATATTTTCACGACCGGAATCGTCTCGTCGGTGAAGCGAATACCGTTTGGCTGGGGCAGGCCTTGAAAACCCTGCGCCATCAGTTGCAACAACAAAACGGCGCGTTATGGATCGTCGAAGGGGACTTCGAAACGCGTTTCCAGCATATCCTCAGCCAGTACAATGTACACCAAGTTTATTACAGTTTTCAAGTTGGCGAACCATTTTCCGGCATGCAGCAGAGCGCGCTGGCGGTTTGTCGGAAGCAGGATGTCAAATTCACCCCTTTCTTTTCCGAATTCTGGCTGGCGCCGACCGATATTCAAAACCAACAGGGTGCGCCTTATCTGGTCTTCACTCCCTTTTACAAGGCTCTAATGGCGAAAGAAGACCAGTTCAACCCCCTTTCTGCCAACCATGGAGCGCTTTCAAAGACCTCGATACTCCCGGTACCGGATGACTATAACCGTTTGCCGGAAAGCCTGTCCCGACTGATGGCGACGCCTTGGGCTCAGAAACTTCTCTCGCACTGGCAGATTGGCACATCCCCCGCCTGGCAGATTTGGCAGGACTTTGTGGACACGGGGTTGAACGATTACGAGGTTCACCGGGATTTTCCGGCACTGGCGGCGACCAGTCATTTGTCCGCCTATTTACACTTCGGCCATCTGCCGGCCCGTCAACTCTATTTCGAACTGCAAAGCCTCATGGCCGATGGCGCCGTTACGGCTTCCTCTGCCAGCGTCTGGCTAAGGCAACTCGCCTGGAAAGAGTTTGCCCGCCACTTGCTCTACTGGTTTCCACACACTCAGACCGAG
>JAWVWZ010000228.1:0-3081 GCA_033723505.1 Hydrogenovibrio sp. | reverse complement strand
CACTTTTTACCTGGAAAACCTGGCGGTCTTGCAGGACATCCTGATTCTCGCCGGGTACGAAGTGCATATCGCCAGTTTGAATCCGGACATCACCGAAAACACCCAAATTGAACTCCCTTCCGGCAAAACCCTTTGCCTGAAGCCGATCAAGCGACAGGGCGAGCGGGTCGGAGTGGATGATTTCTTTCCGTGTGCGGTGTTACTGAACAACGACCTGTCCGCAGGACGCCCGGAAATTTTGGAAAATATCGAACAGACCCTGTTACCGCCTTTGGATCTGGGCTGGGCCAACCGTTACAAAACCCATCACTTCACCCATTATCAAAATGTCGCCAATGAATTCGCCGACATTATCGGCATCGATCCCTGGTTGATCAGCCCGCTGTCACGTCAATGCGGTCCGGTCAACTACAAGGAAAGATCAGGACTGGAAAACCTGGCCGAAGCCGTCAATCAGGTGTTGGAAAAAACTCAGGCGCAATACGATGCGCATGACATCAGCTGTAAACCTTTTGTCATCGTCAAGTCTGACAGCGGCACCTACGGCATGGCGATCATGTCGGTCAAAACCCCGGAAGACGTATTGAACTTGAACCGCAAACAGCGTAACAAGATGGCCTCTGCCAAAGAAGGCCTGGTCGCGGAACAAATGATCGTCCAGGAAGGAGTTTATACTCACGAAACCTGGGAAGGCGCGGTTGCGGAGCCAGTGGTATATATGATTCACAACCAGGTCATCGGAGGCTTCTATCGAGTGCATACCGGTAAAACGGCAACCGACAACCTCAACTCTCCCGGCATGCATTTCGAGCCTTTGTCCTTTGAAACTTCGCTCGTTTGCCCGGATCAATCGAAAGACTGCGATGCCCCGCCGAACCGATTCTACGCTTATGGCGTCATCGCTCGTCTGGCACTGCTGGCGGCGGCCAGGGAAATCGCCGATACTCAGGCTTAATTCCGTTCATTTTCAGGAGACTCGTATCATGCAGATAAAAGTCGGCATCGTGATGGATCCGATCGACCGGATCAAACCCTATAAAGACAGTTCGTTTGCCATGCTGCTGGAAGCCCAGCGTCGTGGTCATGAACTGTTCTATATGCAACCGGAAGACATTTATCTGCGCAATGGTCAGGCACATGCCACCACCACCGAGCTTAAAGTCTGGGATCGCCCAAAATCCGATACCACCTCGCAATATTTCGGGTTCGGCGCCAGCCAGGATATCGAATTGAACACGCTCGACATCATCCTGATCCGTCAGGATCCGCCGTTCAACAACGATTACCTGTATAGCACCCACTTTCTGGAACAGGCAGAAGCGGCAGGAACGCTGGTCGTAAACAAGCCGCAAAGTTTAAGGGACGCCAACGAAAAGCTTTTCGCCAGTTGGTTTCCGCAGTGCATTCCGCCCACGTTGGTGTCCGCCAATGCACAGCAGATCAAGACTTTTATCGACGACCATCAGGACACCATTCTCAAACCGCTGGATGCCATGGGCGGCGCTTCGATTTTCCGGGTGAAAAAAGGGGACCCCAACACCAATGTCATTATTGAAACCATGACCGATCACGGCAAACATCACATTATGGCGCAAATCTACTTGCCGGAAATCAAAGAGGGCGACAAGCGCATTCTCCTGATTAACGGCGAGCCGATTCCCTATGCGCTGGCCCGCATTCCGGCCGAAGGAGAAACCCGTGGCAATATCGCCGCCGGCGGCACCGGTCTTGGCGTCGAACTCAGTGAACGGGATTATTGGCTGTGCGAACAGATCAAACCGACCCTTCAGGCCAAGGGCCTGCATTTCGTCGGTCTTGATGTCATCGGTGACTATATCACTGAAATCAATGTCACCAGCCCGACCTGCATCCGTGAACTGGACGAACAGTACCAGCTGAATATCGCCGGCACCCTGTTCGATCACCTGGAATCTCTGATCGCCCCGCGCTATGTCGACTAACCTTCTGCGCGGCTTTTGGTTGATGCTTTTCCTGTTTCTGACAGGATGCAGCACGACAACTAACGAAGTGGTGAAACAGACTTTTTATGTGTTCGGCACCGAAGTCAATATCGAGATCGTCAACACCCCCAAAGACAAAGCCGATGCCGCCATCCAGGCCATCGAAGTGGATTTCCATAGATTCAACCGGGAGTGGCATGCCTGGGAAAAAGGCGGCCTGCTCAGTAAGGTCAACGATGCCATCGCCCAAGGCGCATCGATTGTCGTGCCCGACAGCGTCAAAACTTTTATCGAAAAATCCAAGGTATTATCGAAAGAGTCCGACTATCTGTTTGATCCGGGCATCGGCAACCTGTTAAAGCTTTGGGGCTTCGAGTCCGAAGATTGGCATGGACCGCCGCCGTCGAAAGCCTTAATTGAACAATGGCTAAAGTCACGCCCTTCGATTGCAGACGTCCATTTTGACGGTAACCGTCTGTACTCCACCAACCATCAGGTCAAACTGGATTTTGGCGGCAACGCCAAAGGTCTGGCACTCGATCGCGCAATTCGAACCCTGAAAGCGTCGGGCATCGAAAATGCCATCGTCAATATCGGTGGCGACATGAGAATCATCGGTACCAAAAACCATCACCCATGGAAAATCGGTATTCAGGACCCTGCCGACAGCCACAAGGTCATCGGCCTGGTCGAGTTGTCCGGTGATGAAAGCATCGTCACTTCCGGATCCTACCAGCGCTTCTTCAAATGGCAGGGAAAAACCTACTCGCATATCCTCAACCCCAATACCGGTTATCCTGCCGATCATTTCCTGTCGGTCACCGTCATCAACACAGATGCCACCACCGCCGATTCGGCCGCCACCGCGATCATGGTCGCCGGTCCGTCGAACTGGCAAAAAATTGCTCGACAGATGCACATCACCAAGGCATTTATGATCGATACCGATGGCAAGCGCTACTTCACCCCGCAAATGAAACCTTTGGTGCAGCCGGTCAATCCGTCATAACTTGCATTCGAAAAATCCTCGATAACTGCTATAATCGAACCTATGACTTCACTGAACTCTTTTCAGCATCAAATCCTGATCGCCATGCCGTCTCTTGCGGACACCTGGTTT
>JAWVWZ010000227.1:0-3085 GCA_033723505.1 Hydrogenovibrio sp. | reverse complement strand
GGCACCTGTCGATGAAAAGCTTCCAACGGCAACTGGAGAGGTTCCGGCGGCCAAACCAAAGATCGCACAGGGACAGCGTATTCATGTGAAAACCGATGTTTATGACATCGTTATCGATACCAAGGGCGGCGATATCCGTGGTGTGAAATTGTTGCAATATGCGGCGACTCAGGACCACACCAAGCCATTCCAGCTGATGGGGGATACCGGAAAGTTGATGTATATCGCCCAAAACGGCATCGCCTTGCAACCCAATGCAAAACTGCCTGCCCCGACGCATAAATCGGTTTATCAAGCGGGTCAATCCCAGTACGTGATGTCCGGGAACACGCTTGCAGTCCCACTGACCTGGCAGCAGGACGGCATCAAGGTCACCAAAACCTATACCTTTACGAAAGGACAGTATCTGATCAAGGTCGATTATCAGGTCGAAAACGCCGGCGATCAGGAATGGTCCGGAAGCCTGTACTCTCAATTGAAGCGCACACCATACGATCCGGAGCATAACCGTATGATGTACACCTATACCGGTCCAGTGCTTTATGACGGCCAGGCGGAAAATAAATATAACAAGCATTCGTTCGAGGATCTCGATACCAAAGCGGTTCAAGGTCAGCAGGCGACCGGCGGCTGGGGTGCAATGATTCAGCACTACTTCATTTCTGCCGTCATTCCGAACCAGAAAGCGACCAACAGTTTCTATGCGAAACCGGTCGGACAGGGTGAGTATGCTGTGGGTGTGGTTGAGCCGATGGTCACGGTGAAACCGGGTCAAAGTGGCGAATTAAAATCCAGCCTGTATATCGGGCCGATTATTCAGGACAAATTGGAAGACATTGCTCCAGGTCTGGAGTTGACTGTCGACTACGGTGTGTTGACCATTATCGCTAAACCGATTTTCTGGCTACTGGAAAAAATCCACAGCTTTGTCGGCAACTGGGGTTGGTCGATCATTGTTTTGACGATTTTAATCAAACTGGCGTTCTACAAGCTATCGGAAACGTCTTACCGCTCGATGGCGCGCCTGAAGAAGTTCCAGCCTAAACTGAAGCAGTTGAAAGAAAATTACGGCGACGATAAAGCCATTTTCCAACAGAAAATGATGAAGCTGTATAAAGAAGAAAAAATCAATCCGTTGGGCGGATGTCTGCCGATTCTGGTTCAGATGCCAGTCTTCATCGCACTTTACTGGGTATTGCTCTACTCTGCAGAAATGCGCCAAGCCCCCTGGATGTTATGGATTCAAGATTTGTCGGCAAAAGACCCTTATTACATTCTGCCGGTACTGATGGGGATTTCCATGTGGGTCCAGCAAAAACTGAACCCGTCGGCAATGATGGACGAAATGCAGCAAAAAGTGATGAAACTTTTACCATTCATCTTTACCGTCTTCTTTATGTTCTTCCCGGCAGGTCTGGTGCTTTACTGGGTGGTGAACAACGTCTTGTCGGTCACACAGCAATGGTACATTACGAAGAAAATCGCGGCAGGCGAAGAGAAATAGAGGAATCGATATGCACTTATCTTATGAAAAACTAGGATTGGATCATCCGATGCACGGCAAAGCCGATTATATCGTGATGGACGGCATGATGCCGGTTTGCTATAAAACTCAAGACGGTTATTTGCCGATTGCAGGGGAAACACCTGCTCCAACGGCATCAGAGTCTGCGACCGCCAAAGCGGAAGCCGATACCAAGCCGTTGTATGTATTGTCTTTCAAAGTCAATGGCGAACCGGAAGAGATGACATTCAAGTCGAAAAAGAAACTGGATAAGACGGTGGCTTTGTTTAAAGAGAAGGCCTATATTTCCGATCTGGAAACGACAGAGTTCCAGGTTGTCGCTTAAGTCGATCAACGACGTATTTTTTCAAAACGCTCTCATTCGAGGGCGTTTTTTGGTTTTGGGCAAGGAAAACAACAATGCTTGAAAGCGCCGATTTCAATTGGCAGCTTCGGGTATAATTTTTTTATGGATATTTCTAACAACGACACCATTGCAGCGATTGCCACCGCACCGGGAAGAGGCGGGGTTGGCATTGTGCGCGTATCCGGCCCCAAAGCGCAGGCCATCGCCGAGACGGTGCTGGGGAAGTCCCCAAAACCACGTTATGCCCATTACGGCCCTTTTCTCAATGAAAGAGGTCAGCCGCTGGATCACGGGATTGCCTTGTTTTTTCCCAATCCAAATTCCTTTACCGGAGAGGATGTGCTTGAGTTGCAAGGGCATGGTGGCCCGGTCGTGCTCCAATGGTTATTGGAGAGGGTGGTCTCACTTGGCGCCCGTCTGGCGGAGCCAGGAGAGTTTTCCAAACAGGCTTTTCTCAATGACAAGCTCGATCTGGCTCAGGCCGAAGCCATCGCCGACCTGATTGATGCCTCTTCGCAGCAGGCTGCCAAGTCGGCGTTACGCTCGCTTCAAGGTGACTTTTCCGCACAGGTGAATGATCTGGTGGAACAACTGATTCAGTTGCGGATTTATGTCGAAGCGGCAATCGACTTTCCGGAAGAAGAGATCGATTTTCTTTCCGACGGCAAGGTTGCCGGGCAACTGCAACATATCCTCGATCAACTGCACCGGGTTTTCGCTTCGGCGCAACAGGGCGTGCTATTGCGTGAAGGTATGTCAGCGGTCATTCTCGGGCGACCCAATGCCGGTAAATCCAGCCTGCTCAACGCGTTGGCGGGCAAAGAATCGGCCATCGTTACCGATATCGCCGGAACGACTCGTGATATCGTCAAAGAAGAAATCCTGATCGACGGCATGCCTTTGCATATCCTCGATACCGCAGGGTTGCGCGAGGCCACCGACCAGGTCGAGCAGATCGGCATTCAGCGTGCCTGGGATGCGATCGAAGAGGCCGACCGAATTTTGGTGATGGTTCAGGCGGGTGAAGACATCCACCCGGATGATCAGGCGATTCTGGATCGTTTGCCCGCGCATATTCCGGTGACCTTGATTCGCAATAAAATCGATCTGGCCGGTCTTTCACCGAAAATGGAATCGCGTGACGAACAAGGCCAGGCCATGACGGTTTTCGGTCATGAAGAAACGGTGATCTGGCTGTCGGCCAAGCAAGGGGC
>JAWVWZ010000226.1:0-3090 GCA_033723505.1 Hydrogenovibrio sp. | reverse complement strand
ATCCGATTCTTTCACGCGCAATTCTTCGGCACCGGTCAAGACAGTCTTGCCTTCGGCAGCAGCGGCCGCGACAAACAGCACCGGAAACTCATCAATCGCAAGTGGTACCAATGCTTCTGGAATCTCGATCCCTTTCAATTGGCTCGATTTGACATGAATATCGGCTACCGGTTCACCGCCCACCGTGGATTCGTTTTCCAAACTGATGTCCGCACCCATCAGTTTAAGAATATCAATGACACCCGTTCGAGTCGGGTTGATGCCGACATGTTCAATGACGATGTCGGCCTCTTTGGCGATGGCGCCGGCCACCATAAAGAATGCTGCCGAAGAAATATCAGAAGGCACATCAATATCGGTTGCCGCCAGCTTGCCACCTCCCGTTAAAGATACCTGGGTACGCATGGCATCCAGCTTTTCCACCTCTAGGGCATAACCAAAGCCCTGAAGCATTCGCTCGGTGTGGTCACGCGTCGGAGCCGGCTCGATCACCGAGGTTTTGCCATCGGCATATAATCCAGCCAGCAATAAACAGGATTTGACCTGGGCACTGGCCATCGGCAAAGTGTAATCAATGGCTTTAAGTTGGCTGCCACGCTTGATTTTCAATGGGGGCATACCACCCTCTGCCGTGTCGATTTCGGCCCCCATTTTCGCCAACGGTTCCGTTACCCGTTTCATGGGTCTTTTTGACAGGGAAGCATCCCCTATCAGCTCGCAATCAAAGTCCTGTCCAGCGAGGATGCCCGCCATCAACCTCATTGCCGTTCCGGAATTCCCCATGTCCAGCGCATGTTCCGGTTGTTTCAATCCGTGTAAGCCGACACCATGGATAACCACCTTGCCATTGTCCGGTCCTTCGATCTGAACCCCCATGTCCTGAAAAGCTTTCAAGGTCGCCAGACTGTCTTCTCCTTCAAGAAAACCGGTGACATGAGTCACGCCTTCAGCAATAGACCCCAGCATGATGCTGCGATGTGAAATCGATTTGTCTCCAGGCACTCTGATTCGGCCTTTTAGAGCGCCACCCGGCTGAACTTTAAATCGAACGTTTTTAGACATTTTTAAATCCTAAGTTTCTTATTATTCTGTTACTGTTTAACGATATGCGTATCTCTGGCGGTTTTCGCCCGGTGGAACAAATCATAGAGAGCATCTGCCTGGTTGCCTTCGATCAAGCCGATGATACGGTCGATTTCCACCTGATAATTTCGCAACCATTTCACAATGGCATCGGAGTTGTTCAAAGCAATGTCGCGCCACATGGTTGCGTCACTGGAGGCGATTCGGGTGAAGTCCCGGAATCCCCCGGCAGTGTACTGAAAGACATTACCTAACTCTTCATGATCATTCAACAGGTCAACCAGACTGAATGCCAGCAAATGCGGCAAGTGACTTGTCGCCGCCAACACCTCATCATGGTATTCGGGGTCCATCTCGGTAACACAAGCACCGAGAGAGGCCCATAAGTCCTTGACCACCGTCAGCGCTTTCGGGTCGGTTGAGTCGGTTGGTGTCAAAATCACCTTATGCGCTTGAAACAAACTTTTAGAGGCCGCCTCAACGCCGCTCTTCTCTTTGCCGGCAATTGGATGGCCGGCGACAAAATAGGGATAGGCCTCACCAAAGCTTTGCTCTACCGCATTGATCACGCTGACTTTGGCACTGCCGACATCCGTCAAAATGGCCTTTTCTTTGAGGAAAGGTCGCATTTCCGTCAAGACGACGGGCATCACGCCTAGAGGAACGGCAAGCATGACCAGATCCGCATCGGCCACCGCTTTTGCCAGAGTGGTTTCGTAATCGTCAAGGACGCCAAGCGTCACCGCTTTTTTCAGGCTGTCTTCATTGGGATCATAGCCAGTGACTTTGGCAACACCTCCCAATGCTTTGATTCCCTTTGCAAAAGAGCCGCCGATCAAGCCGACGCCAATAATGGTTATTTGATTGATTTGCATTGAATTTCTTTGTTATTTGATCAGTGATAAGACGGCATCGATAAAATGCTGGTTTTCCGTCGATGTGCCGATAGAGACACGCAAGTAATCTTTCATGCCGTAATTCGACACTGGACGGACGATGACGCCTTTTTTCAGTAACTCGTCGTTGATTTGAGACGTTTGATCTCCGAAAGAAGCGCAGACAAAATTTCCCTGGGATGGGATATAGTCAAGCCCATGATGCTCAAAAACCGCCAGCAGCTGAGCCATCCCCTGCTGATTCAATTCGACCGAGCGTTTGACAAAATTCTGGTCTTTCAGGGCCGTAACCGCAGCAACTTGTGCATAATGGTTGACATTAAAAGGCGCTCGAACTTTGTTGATATAGCCTGCCAACTCCTTCGAACAAACCATATACCCCAGTCTCAAAGACGCCAGGCCATACGCTTTGGAAAACGTTCTGGAAACCAGCAGGTTAGGATACTGATCCAAATACGCCATCCCGTCAGCATATTCCGGATCGGTGACATATTCAAAATAGGCCTCGTCCAGCACCACAATGACATTCGACGGCACTTTACGCATAAAGGCTTCCCATTCCGCCTTGGTAAACAGTGTGCCCGTCGGATTGTTCGGGTTGGCCAGGTAAATGATTTTGGTTTTATCGGTGATTGCATTGGCCATGGCCTCAAGATCATGCCCCCAGTTTTTCGCGGGCACTTCAACGCCTGTCGCACCGACGATTTGAGTGCTGATAGCATAAATAGCAAATGCATACTGCGAATAAATCACTTCGTCCCCAGGGCCGGCAAAGATTCGAGCGACCAATTCCAGCAGCTCATTGGAGCCATTCCCCAACACAATTTCTTCTGTCTGTCGGCCAAGAAAATCCGCCAACGCCTGCTTTAGGTAATAAGCACTGCCGTCCGGATAGCGGGCAATATCGATCAAATCGTCTCGAATTGCCTGAAGTACTTTCGGGCTGGCGCCCAGCGGGTTTTCATTAGAAGCCAGCTTGGAAATACGCTTCAGGTTAAGCTCACGCTGCAACTCGGAAATCGGCTTCCCAGGCAAGTAAGGTTGAATATCAGCAATTTGAGGTTGGATTTGATCGCAAAACAATGCTTGTGTCATTTGGAATCCCTAACTT
>JAWVWZ010000225.1:0-3098 GCA_033723505.1 Hydrogenovibrio sp. | reverse complement strand
TTATACATTCGGTATTGCTGGAAAGTACGCCCGGAAATCGCCTGACGGATCAGCTCCACCTCGGGATTGGTGCTTTGAGGATAAGGGTAGGGCAAAGTAAATGGAATGACATTCGACAAGGTCTTGATTAGAAAGTAACCCGTTTTGGCGAAAAAATCCTTGTTCATCACATTGGAAACCTGAGACAGTTTGCCGACGACATAAGTGACTTGGCCGAACTCATTGACGATCCATAACACCGATTTATCCAGATTCAGATGACTCAATTGATTGGTCGGACTGCCGGCAATGATTTGCTGGGCCCATAGGTCGGTACGATTTTCCAGTACATAGGAAAGGTTGATGACGGTTTGCTGTTGAATAATCGCCTGGTTTTCCAGCAGCATCCGATGTAGATCAATGGCGAATCGATAGGCAAGCGCCGGCAATATCATTAACATCAGAAGCAAGATATAAAATCTTGTTCTGATGGTCAGCCGCATCTTGAACGGGCGTTTCATTTTCGCCAGCTATAGCCTCTGCCATATTCGTTATGAATCAGGTTGAATTCCTTATCCACTTTCTTGAAAGCATTGCGAATACGACATATATGGGTGTTGATGGTATTGCGTTCGACGACCCCTTGAGTCGACTCCTGCAACTTATCATAGGTGACGACCCCTTTTTCTCCCGTCAAAGCGAACTGTTTAAGCATTTCGAATTCGGTCGCCGTCAAATCCAGCACGTTTCCATGCCAGTATGCTTTGAACTCGTTATTGGCTAATTCCAATCCTTCAATCACGGATTTATCCGCGTCTTCACTGTTATGAATTGAGCCGGTGATACGCAACAGGTTCTTTACCTTTGCCGTCAAGACGGCAAGGCTGATCGGTTTTGGTAAATAATCGATCGCACCCAGTGCATGCCCGGTATAAATATCGAACTCAGACTGACGTTCCGACAGAAAAATCACCGGAATGGCCGTATCGAAGGAAAGCAGATGCTTTGCAAGTTCAAAACCACCATCGACTTCCTGACCGAGAATAATGTCGGAAATCACCAAATCCGGCAGGGATTCATTGAAACTGGCTTCG
Organism: Hydrogenovibrio sp.; assembly: GCA_033723505.1. Lineage (GTDB taxonomy): Bacteria > Pseudomonadota > Gammaproteobacteria > Thiomicrospirales > Thiomicrospiraceae > Hydrogenovibrio. Next base: position 2,025 of record JAWVWZ010000225.1, on the reverse strand, counting down.
GCTGAAGCCCGGTCGGTGAACGAGTGGATTTTAAACCCTTGCTCTGTCAGAGCCGTTTCCAGGTTTTCCAATTGAAGTGGGTCGTCTTCAATAATGGTTATTGTGTAATCGTTATTCACCATGCGTATCAGCTTCCATTAAGTTATTAGATTAAGTCGATTTTAATTTACCAAATCTAACGGATGTACTGGAAGTCCAAAATCTGCATATTCATGATTAATCCAGCATCTTGGATCGGCAACACGATCGCATCCTGATTGGAGTGGTTATGATGGGAGTGCCACCAGCCCGGAGGCGTGATGAAAACACTGCCCGGTTCCCACATTGCCTTGATTGGGTCGATCAGGTTTCCGTCATCGTCAATTTTGTCGCTGATCAGGGTGTAGGTGTCCGGCCCGGCATCCACACAGTAATCGATCGCAATTGAATTGTGGCGGTGCGGTTTTTGCACAACCCCGGCTGGCAACGCATTATATAAAGACCACAACGTATGGGTCAGCGTCATCGTTTTGGGAAAGTTCGGGTTAGACAGCAGAATCCCGGTACGGTTACGACCTTCACCTTCGGCTCGGACCTTTGCCAGCTCATCATTCAACCTTTCTTTGGTGTAAAGCACTGGCTTAAAGCGTTGTGTGCTTGGCGCCACGCCTAAATAAGAAAGCAGGGGAGCATCGTTGACCCAGTAAATGGCCGTATCTTCACTGGCGGTATGCAGAGCATTTTCGACTGCAGGTAGAGTGAATAAATCTCCGGCTTTCCATTCAATGGTTCCTTCCGACATTTGCGTTTTGCCCGAACCATTGATGACATAGAACATCTGAGAGGTCACCTTGGCATCGGTCTTCAGGGCGTCGCCCTTGCAAATACGGATAAAGTTGGCCATGAGATTTGGTGAGGTCGCAGGATAATCCGTTCCCAGAGACTTGGATAAATCAAATGGCGTGATTTTGGTTGGCCCTTGTTGATGGATAGAAGCGGGGAAGGCTTCGATTTCAATTTTGGGCATCGGCGGGTTCACGGCGGACATATATTCTTTAAAATCTGCTTGTGCTTCCCACTGCTGCTGTGAAGCAACTTGTCTTTGCTCAACAATTGGTTTTGAAATCATATTTATCTCTATATCTTTTACTTTCAAATAGTTACTTGTATTTATTTAATTTTTTTCGATCACTTGAAGAGGGGATACCCATCGCTTCACGATACTTGGCAATGGTTCTTCTGGCGACATTAATTTCGCGTTCTTCAAGTAATGACATGAGTTTATTGTCACTTAATGGTTTATTCGGGTCTTCATCCTCGATCAACTGACGGATGTGCGATTTGATGGCGATGGCCGATTGGTCTTCGCTCCCATACTGTGACACCCCGGTCGAGAAGAAATACTTCAATTCAAAGGTGCCTCTCGGGGTTTGCATATACTTCTGGTTGGTCGCTCTCGAAATCGTCGATTCATGCAGTTCCAGAGACTCGGCGACGTCTCTGAGCACCATCGGCTGCATAGCTTGTTCGCCTTCATCGAAAAAGCGCGCTTGCTTTTCAATAATGTATTTCCCAACGCGCAGCAAGGTTTCACCGCGACTTTGAATGCTCTTGATCAAGCCTTTGGCTTCGATCAACTGCTCTTTGATTTTCTTCGACTCATCGGTGTTGCCCGACAAATTGGACGCCATATTGACATAGGTGGAATTGATTGACAACCTTGGAAAGGCTTCCTGGTTCAATTCGATCATAAACCCGTTTTCCGTACGGTACAGCATCAGGTCGGGAATCACGAATTCTCCCTGGGATGAAGAGAATTCTCGCCCTGGACGAGGATTCAAAGACTGGATGATCTGAATCACCTGATGCAGTTCCTCATCATCCAAAAAATAGATCTTTTTCAATCGTTTATAATCACGAACCGTCAAAAGTTCAAAGTTTTCTTCAATGATTTTGGTTGCCGTGACCACATAAGGGTTTTGCGGCAGGTTTTTCAGCTGAAGAATCAGGCATTCCGGCAGATCTCTTGCGGCAACACCGGTCGGC
>JAWVWZ010000224.1:0-3108 GCA_033723505.1 Hydrogenovibrio sp. | reverse complement strand
GCCAAGCAAAATCTACAGGCGTTGAACCACTTTATCGACATTGACACCCTTGACCAGAAACTGGAAGAAAACGCTATCCGGCAGCTGTTATCGTCCGCCGATGTCGTTCTCGATTGTACCGACAACTTCGAAACCCGCTTTCTGCTCAACCGTCTCTGTTACGAATCGAAAGTGCCACTGGTTTCCGGCGCTGCCATACGCTGGGAAGGACAACTGACGACCTATGACTTCAGAAACGCTGACAGCCCCTGTTATCGCTGTCTGTATAAAGAAGACTCCGGCCAGGAACTGACCTGCAGCCAGAATGGCGTTCTATCGCCGGTCGTCGGCATGGTTGGTTCCATGCAAGCGATCGAAGCCATCAAGGCATTGCTGAAGATTCCTACCCTCTGTGGGAAGCTGATGATTATGGATGCGTATACGATGCAGATTCGAACCCTCAACCTTCCCAAGGATCCGAACTGTCAACTATGCGGCCAGCCGGAAAACGACCCCGCTAAATAAGCCCCTATTGAGCGGCAGGCGCCGCCGGACGCTGAATTGCTGGACGTTGCGATGTCGGCTTCATTTCACGTTTTTTCACCAGAATAATGACTCGACGGTTCAAAGAACGCCCATAGGGGTTGGTATTCGGAGCGACCGGATCGTTGTCCGCCTTCCCCTCGATGGTCAGATACTTCTGTTCCACCCCCATATAGATAAAGGTTCTGGCAACTGTTGCCGCCCGCGCTGCCGACAACTCCCAGTTGGACGGGAATTGGAAGTTCGAGATAGGCACATTATCGGTATAACCGGTGATGGTAATATCCTGATGACGCCCCGCCAAAGTTTCGCCCAGATGCTCAAGCTGCTCGCGCGTCTTGTCGGTAATATTGGCGCGCCCGCTTTCAAAGAAGCTGTCCGATCTCAGGGTGATCTTGATCCCTTCCGGGGTTTGCTCGATTTCGATGTCTTTCGGATCCACTTTCGCAACCGACTGCTGAATCTCTTGCGGCGTCACCTCAGGCTTTTGCTCTTCAAGCTGAGGAATAATCGTTGTTTGCGGCTCACTTTTCAGAATCTTATCCCCGCCGCCGTTCTCGCCAACCAGGGATTCAACGAATGCTTTACGCTTTTCCGGATCGACGATCGATGTCAGCCACATGACCAGGAAAAACACCATCAATACCGTCATCAAATCGGCGAGTGCAATTTCCCATGCGCTGTCTTCGTGTTCACATTCGTGTTTTCTTTTTGCCATAAGACTCTGTCAATCCGTTGTAATCGCGCTGTTTTGCAAGGGCAATTATTGCTCTCTCGGAATCTCGAATTCCGGTGGGATACGTTGACGCCCGACTTCCAGCGCCATACTCGGCGAGACCCCATGCGAGAACGCATGCAAGAAAGAAGCGGCCACTTCGAAGATCGCCTGATCCTGTCGAATCATAATTTCAGTCGCATGAGTAAAAGGCGCGACCACGGCGAACGAGAAGAAAATCCCCGTCAGGGTCCCGACCAATGCGGCCCCGATCGAACTACCAATTTTTGCCACATCCATATCCCCGCTGAGCAGGTTCATCGTCAGGATCACCCCCATAACGGCGGCGACAATCCCGAACCCCGGCAAAAGACCAGAAATCTTGCCGGTCGCTCTGGGCACTTCCATCATCGACTGAACGATATCATGAATCTGGTCATCAAGATAGTGTTTGAAATCCAAAGACTGAGGCGGGTTCAACAAGAGGTAAGCGAAGTTGTCGGTAATGAATTTCTTCAACTCTTTGTGTTTCAGCACCAAAGGATAATTGATAAAAATCGAACTGTCTTCCGGCGCATTGATATGCGCCTCCAATGCCAAAACCCCTTGCGAGCGAGCCAATCGAGACAACTCATTCAGCAGCTCCAACACTTCGATATAGATTTGTTTGTTGACGCGGCCGCCCTTAAAGAAACGCCCCAAGTACACCAGCGTCTTCGACCAGACATAAACAGGGGTTGCTGCCAGGAACACCCCCAGGGCAATCCCCAGGATAATCACCAGTTCGGACGGGTGCCATAAAGAAGAGAGCACGCCCCCTTCCATCAAGAAGCCACCGACAAAACTTGAAATAATAATCAGTATGGCAATAGGTTTTGAAATCATATCGTTACTTTTTTCTGACAGTTTTTATTAGACTGCTTCTGTCTTAGCAAAATTAAGACCAAATTTTTGTGCTGCCATAAACTTTAGTCTTCAATCAAGCGAATTTCCGTCACCTTTTTCAAGGTTCTCGGTAACGATATGCCGCGCTTGGCGCGGTTGGCGAAGGCTTCTTCAAGTGCAGTCGGCCCAAAAGCTTTCGCATAATCTCCGGCAACCAATTCCACTTTCTGTCCTGGCGGGACGGCAAAAACCGCCATCACCTCAGTGCCTTTCGGCATTTGAATCAATTTATTCCCCTTCCCTTTTGCCAGTACCGGCAATTCCGACATCTCGAATGCCAGCAAGCGTGGTTCATTGGTGACCACCAAAATCCAATCCCCTTGCTGCACTCGCGCAGGCGTCAGCACCTGTGCGCCTTTCGGCAAGGAAATGGCCGCTTTACCGGCTTTATTTTTCGAGTAAAGGTTTGCCAATTCGGTAATAAAGCCAAAACCGGCTGAACTGGCAAGAATGAATTGATCCTTATCCTGCCCGAGCAGCACTTTTTCGAAAGTGGCACCGGCAGTGATATTCAGTCGCCCCGTCAGAGGTTCGCCATGACTTCTGGCTGACGGCAGGCTATGTGCTGGCAAAGAATAGGCTCTTCCGGTGGAATCCAAAAACACCGCCGTCTGGCGGCTTTGCCCCTGAGCCTGGTGTTTGAATTCATCGCCGGATTTATAGCCTAATGCCCGACCATCGACATCATGACCTTTCGCCGCTCTCACCCAACCGGTTTCAGACAAAACAACCGTCACGGCTTCCGACGGCAATAGATCCTGTTCGCTCATGGCTTTTGCGGTTTCCGCTTCGATAATCGGCGAACGACGATCATCACCATAAGCTTCCGCATCGGCCAATAATTCTTTCTTCAGCAGGGTTTTCATGCGCGTTTCGCTGCCGAGCGTTTTCTCCAATTTTTGCCGTTCCTTGTCCAGTTCTTCCTG
>JAWVWZ010000223.1:0-3138 GCA_033723505.1 Hydrogenovibrio sp. | reverse complement strand
GTGGCGTTTTATGCGCACTTCGAATCGTATCGACTGGATGGAAAGCGTGTCGTTCGATTGGTGGGTGGTGCTGACCTTTGCCGGCGTGAAAGGCGGCTTGTCGATTCTGATGGTGCATATGTTGCCGAATGATTTCGCTTATAAAGAGTTGTTTGAAGCGATCATTATCGGCAATATCATTCTGACCACCTTTGTCTATTCTTTGGTCTTGACGGTGTACGTTAAGGTACGCCACCGTTATTTCGTTCATATCCCGTAGTATTTCTTGGCAATTGCCGGTTTGTCCGGTGTCGGAAAGCGCCCCTGCCTGGCAGATTTTGTCGGCTCGGCCTGTTTTTGGTGCTGTTGGTCAATCGCCCAGTCGCGGTGTTCGGTCACCAGTTCGGAATCGGTCTGCAAGTTTTCCAGTGCGGTCAAATTCTCGGCGCGATACTCGTCATTGCCGATGGCGATGCACAGGTTGCGCTGCCATTGCTCGAAGCCGATGCGCCGAATCGGCGAGCCTTCGAATCGCTTCAAAAAGGCCGCTTCATCCAGCGCGAGCAAGGCCAATAAAGTGACCGAATCCAGAGAAGCCGATTTCGGCAGGGCAGGTTGGACTTTGAAGGCCGTTTCCTGAGTGTCTTCAGTGAATTTGTTCCAGGGGCAGACCAGTTGACAGTCGTCACAACCATAGATGCGGTTGCCCATCAACGGGCGTAGCGATTCATCGATCGAGCCGCCGTACTCGATGGTGAGATAAGAAATGCATTTGCGTGAATCGACCTGATTGTTGTCGAGAATGGCCTGGGTCGGGCATTCATCGATACAGGCGGTGCAGGGGCCGCAGCCTTGTTTGTTGAATGGTGCATCTGCGGGGAGCGGCAGGTTGGTGTAGAGTTCGCCGAGAAAAAACCAGGAGCCGGCGCGAGGATGGATGATCAAGCTGTTCTTGCCGATAAAGCCCAGCCCGGCTTCCTGGGCGATGGGTCTTTCCAGAACCGGCGCGGAATCGCAGAACGCCCGGTAATGAAAATCTTCGACGGCCTGATCGATTTTCGCTGCCAGTTGCTGCAGGCGTTTGCGCATCAGTTTGTGGTAGTCCTTGTGCAGGGCATAACGGGAGACATAAGCCCGTTGCGGTGATTGCAACTGTGCCACGGCAGAGTGGGCGTCCTGGTCGAAATAATTCATCCGGACACTGATTACCGACAGCGTGCCCGGTTCCAGTTCGGCGGGTCGGGTGCGTTTGTTGCCGTGCTTGGCCATATAGTCCATTTCGCCGTGGTAATGCTCGCCGATCCAGTTGAAATATTCCGCTTCGTATTGGGATAAATCGGTATGACTGATGCCAACATCGGCGAATCCCAATTCTTGACCCCAGGCTTTGATGAGATCGATTAACTGGTATAATTCGGCGCTGTTTTTTACATCCAGTGGCGTGGACGGAAGATCGGTCGATGAGGTCATGCAAAATCCTGTTCCGTTTGGTCGCTGTTCGGGTGGAAATTTTTCTGCTCCGAAAGCGTTGTAAAGAAAATTTTACTGGTTTTAGCCGACATAATTGACCTAATTTGTTGAAAAAAGTTTGTAATGTGTTGAATTGTTTCTGAAAATGTGCAATATATGACAGTAAGCGAGCAAGTCATTCACTAAAATGAGCGTGAGGATTGCGCCAAAGAAAGCAATTTACAGGCTCATTATAGACAAAAAAACAGATAGGTTAAGCCGGCGACAACGAAGAATAAGGACTGATTGTGAAAGAAATCCTGACGGGGTTTTTGGCTGACGAATCGAAAACGAAAAGCTTTGCTCAAAAATTTGCGACAAGCATGAGGGAAGCCCGCTCGGCGGAAAACTTGACGACAGAGCAAGAAAATCTGCCAGGCTGGGTGGTGTATTTGGAAGGGGACCTGGGCGCCGGGAAGTCGTTTTTCTCGCGAGCGTTCATTCAGGACTTTCTGCCCGGGCAGAAAGTGAAAAGCCCGACCTATACTTTGGTGGAAACCTACCAAACCGAACTGGGGAAGATTCATCACTTCGATTTGTATCGATTGTGTGATCCGGAGGAGTTGGAGTTTCTCGCCATACGGGATTTGCTGGAAGACAGTTTCGTGTCCCTGGTCGAATGGCCATCCAAAGGGGCAGGTGTGCTGCCGAAGGCGGACATCTTGATTCAACTGGGACATGCGGAATCGGGACGTCAATTTTCAATCAATGCAATGAATGAGCGAGCGAAAGTGATTGTCAAAAAGCTGACGCAAAAAGTTGGCACGGACTTTGATAAGTGACAATGGCTTAATAACGAAACAATCAGATGGGTAGTGTCATGACTAGAAGAAACAAATCAACCATAAAAGCCGTTGTTACCGCGCTTGCGATGGTATTGGCGTTTGTGATGTCGTCTACGGCCTATGCAAGTGCGACCTTGACCAAAATCCGCGTCGGTCAGACGCATGATAAGACGCGAGTGGTGTTCGACATCAAGCACAATCACCGTTTTGTCATTTCTACCCTGAAAAACCCTTCTCGAATCGTCGTCGATTTCTATAAAACCAAAAACAAAATTTCCTTTGATCGTAAAAGTTTCCAGGATCCTCGTTTGGGCAGAATCCGCATCAAAGATCAAAAGCAACGGGTCAGAATCGTTTTAGATTTACGCAACAACTTCGATTATCACTATTTCACTCTGGGAAAAAACAAGCAGGGTGCCGAGCGTGTGGTGGTGGACGTGTTGAAAAAATCGAACTCGAAGCACATCGTCAAAAAAGCCACGCCGAAAAAAACGATCAAAGTCGCCAAGGCGAAAGCGCCGGTGAAAAAAGTCGCTCATAAGGTGGCTCGCAACGACATCGCCAATGAACAGAATACGCGTCATGTGATGAATGCCGGTAGCCCGGTCTTTCATCCGGAAAAACAGGATTTGGTGATTGCGATTGATCCCGGTCATGGCGGTAAGGATACCGGTGCCATCGGACATAACCATTTGTACGAAAAAAATGTCGTGCTGAAAATGGCGAAAAAGTTGAAGAAATATATTGATGCCCAGCCAGGCATGCGTGCAGTGTTGACGCGTGATCGCGATATTTTTATCCCGTTGCATAAGCGTGTGCGTCTGGCGCATAAAATGAATGCCGATATCTTTATTTCCATTCATGC
>JAWVWZ010000222.1:0-3138 GCA_033723505.1 Hydrogenovibrio sp. | reverse complement strand
CTGGGAAATTAAGGTCACCAGTCCTGTGTCATGAGGGCGAGGCGACACTTCACTGAAAATCACCTGATCCCCTTTGACAAACAGCTCGACACCAAAAAGACCTCTTCCTCCGAGGGCTTCTGTCACTTGGCGGGCAATGTGGTGAGCCTGCTCCATGGCTGTTTCAGACATCGGGTGTGGTTGCCAGGACTGGCGATAATCGCCGTCTTCCTGAATATGCCCAATCGGCTCGCAGAAACTGGTGCCACCAATGTGGCGGACCGTTAGCAGTGTGATTTCGTAATCGAACTCAACAAACCCTTCAATAATGACCTTACCTTTTCCGGCTCGTCCGCCTTCTTGTGCGTAGAGCCAAGCAGCATCAATGTCATCGGCCGATTTAATCACGCTCTGACCTTTGCCGGAAGAGCTCATAATGGGTTTTACGACACAAGGCCAGCCGATTTGTTCAACGGCGCGAACAAAATCGTCTTTATTGTCGGCAAATAAATAGGGAGAGGTCGGTAGCCCAAGATCCTCGGCAGCCAGGCGACGAATGCCTTCACGGTTCATTGTCAGTTGAGTCGCTTTGGCGGTCGGGACCACATTAAAGCCTTCTTCTTCAAGCTCGGCAAGGGTTTCCGTGGCAATGGCTTCGATTTCGGGCACGATATAATCCGGACGTTCAAGTTCGACGATGTTTCGCAAGGCTTCGCCGTCCAGCATACTGACGGTGTAACTCTTATCAGCCACCTGCATGGCGGGAGCGTTTTCATATCGATCCAGCGCAATGACTTCAATACCCAATCGTTGAGCTTCGATTGCGACTTCTTTGCCCAGTTCTCCTGCGCCACACAACATGATCTTGGTTGCAGTGGGTGAAAACTTGGTGCCGATAGAGACGTTATTTTCCGATGAATCGAGTGACATGGCATTACCTTTGCTACGAGTGCAGTGACTCTGTTAAAAATTTGACAACCCTGTGTCGGTCAAGGCCGTTGCGGTTGAGTTAAATTGAATAGCCCCGATTAAAGCTTTTAGGCTGAAACGTAATTATAGAGAAAAACGGATAATTTTTTTAGCGATAAAAAGCATTGCGGTCGGAAATAAAGGATAGTGAAATGATACAAGACGCCATTAACCACTTTGCGGGTTCATCGCTTGACAGACTTGCTCAAGAAAGTCGTATGGCGCGTTCGCAGCTGGATCATAAAATGAGAGAGACCATGGATGCTCGTCCTTCTCAGCGTTTGGTCGAACCGAAAGTGGATGTCAAAAACCTGCTTTCCGATCTGCAGTATCGTTTTTCAGGGCGCCAGCAGGATGTCGCAAATCTGATCGAGCAGGAAGTGAAGTCGCGTACGGAAGACCTGTATCGAAAAGCCCACTTCGATCCTTTGACGCATTTGCCGAACAGAGCCTACTTCCAAGAGTTGATGGAGCAGGTGATGCAGCGTGCTTCGGAAAACAACACCTCTTTTACCCTGTTGTTTTTAGACCTGGATGGCTTCAAGAATGTCAATGATACACTGGGGCATCATGTCGGTGACGATCTGTTGCGTCATGTCAGCGCGCGCCTGGTTTCTTCCTTGCGGGAACAGGACATCGTCGGTCGCTTCGGCGGTGACGAGTTTGTCGTGTTGTTGACGGATGCCGACGACGAGCGCGAAACCATCGAGGGAATCTGTCAGCGGATTATCGATGAAGTATCCCGGTTCTATTTTTTCGATGGCAGTGAAGTTCGGATTTCCACCAGCATCGGCGTCAGTCGCTTTCCGGAAGATGGCCGCATTGCGTCGGAGTTGTCCGAAAATGCCGATAAAGCGCTTTATGTTGCCAAACACCAAGGAAAAAAACAGTTTCGTTTCTATCATGATGCTTTAGAAGTTCAGCCGGCCCCGGCCAAGCAGATCGAATCGGCTCTGGAACAGGCGATTGAAAAAAACGAAATTTCTACCCGTGTGCAGCCACAAATTGACCTGAAGCGTAATCAGATCGTCGGTGGGTGCTTGTCAGTTTTCTGGCAAAGTCCGCATTTTAAACAGATTTCGACGTCCGACTGGTTCGAGTTGTTACAAACCACCTCTTGGGCGAAGTCGGCTGCACTATGGATGTTGGATTCCGGGTGTCACTATCTTAAACAGTGGCAGCAAAAGAATTCGGAATTCGTGGTCACCGTACCGGTCATGCCGGCACTATGGCAAGAAGATTTGAAAACGTTGCTGGATCGCCATTTGGCGCAATATGGTGTGAACCGTACCCAGCTTCAGTTGTCCTTTTCCTTGCGTGGCCTAAAGGAAATTGATGACAGCTTCCTCTATCAATTGAAGTCCTTGGGCAAAGCCGGCTATCAATTGACCTTTACCGGGTTGGGCGCATCGCCTTTGGATTTTAACGCTCTGGCGGAATTGCAGGTACAAGAGTTGAAATTCGATCAAGACTGGTTGAAACAACAAATGAGATCTGAAAACGGCCGTCATTGGGTAAAAGCCATTATTCAGATGGCGAGAAGCCTGGATGCCAGTATTATCGCAACCGGTATCGAGACGGATCAAGAGCTTGAGCAGCTTCGGGAATGGGGATGTACCTATGGTCAAGGAGCTTATTGGTCGGAATGCATCCCGAGTCATCAGTTTGAACAACTGATTGGCTGATGCCTCTTTTTCTGAGCTCATACACCTCCCAATTTCATTTTCCGATGCGCTTGCCTGACCGGCTTTATCAGCCTGTCGATTGGTCAGGCAGCCAAATTATGATATAACCACGCTATTTCAAACCGAGAGAATTCTGTATGTTAAGTTTTTGGAATCAGCGTTATCAGGAACCCGGTTATGCCTATGGCAGTGAGCCGAATGATTTTTTGAAAACCCAATCCCATTATCTTCCCAAAGGAAAGGTGTTGTGCCTGGCCGAAGGAGAAGGCCGAAATGCGGTTTATCTCGCGCAACAGGGCTATGAGGTGACGGCGATCGACCAGTCGGAAGCAGGGTTGCAAAAGGCTCAGGCGTTGGCTGCGGAAAAAGGGGTGACCATCGAAACCTTGGTCGCCGATTTGTCGGATTATCAGATTCAACCGGATGCTTGGAATGGCATCGTTTCCATTTCCGCACATTTGCCTCCGGCGTTGAGAAAAAAAGTTCATCGGCAAGTCGTCGATGG
>JAWVWZ010000221.1:0-3145 GCA_033723505.1 Hydrogenovibrio sp. | reverse complement strand
GTCAGCGGATTGTGCCGGAACAGCCATGGATTGTTTCAGTTGTTTGATTTCGGTTTCGATGCTTGCAACCCGGTTTTGCAGCTGTGTGAACAGTTCCCCTTTGCCATTGGCCGCAGTCGCTTTTTCCAGTTTGGCGATGGAAGCCTTGAGTTGCTGGATGTCCTGCGACGATGAGTCTTTGATTGCCATGACCGATTTCAATTCGTTGTGGATACTGGTGTAAGCGATATAGACCACCCCTAAAATGGTCAATAACAGCGACAACATAATGATCACGCCGAAAAAGGATGCCCGATTGTTCTTGGCGGTTTCGGGTTTGGCTTGTGGTTGAGGTTCTGGGTTGGTTCGATTTCGGGGACGATTCGGCATAACTTCCTCTGCGGCGTTTAACCAGTCTTTTAGGGTGTGTTCTGGAGTGGAGTCTGGGCCACCGGCGCGGCTGGATGACATAGATTGAGCTTGATCTTCGATTGCTTTGAGCAGCTCGGCTCGTTCTTTTTCAAGTTCAGATATGGTTTGGGCCATGTCGTTTACAAAACTTCTTCTTATCTATAAACTGGAGTTATTGTAGAATGTACCAGACATTTTGCCTAGTGGAAATAAATATTGCATATTTTATTGCAATTTCAGTCAATTCCCTCTCTGGCAGCTTTCAATTGAAGGATCTCAATTCATATGCACAGTATCGGCATGGACGACGTCGGGTCGGCCCTTATCATCACTTTCGGCTTGCTTTTCGCCTCTATCGTCGTTGTCGGCCTCGCCATGTGGTGGCTTTACAGAGTCTTTAAAAACAAAGACACCGACACGGCCGGACAAGACGACCCCAATCACGACGTTTGACTTAGCTCGGCTCGCGCACCTCTCCGGAGACATAAACCCAATATCCCTGAGCGTCGCGCTCGAAACGACTGACCTCTTCCATCACTCCGTAATCCAAACCGATCTGATAGTGTGCGCGAAAGGTCACCCAACCCCGTTTATCTTTGGCACGCCCCTGACGGGTTTGCACGATTTCCAATTGCGTCCACGCCAATCCGTTCTCGAAAGACAGCTCGGCAGGACGGGTCGATTCCGCCCAGGTGCTTAACAAATAGTCTTTCAACAACAAAGCATAGGCCGTATAGCGAGAACGCATCAACTGTTCCGCCGTCTGCGGAAACGCGCTTCCGAGATGAAAAGGCTCGCAACATTCTGAATAGGGGTTCCCCGACCCGCATCGACACTCAGTCATCCCACCAATTCCCCTTGTCTGGTTAAACGTTGAATCAACAGATAAAGCTTGATCTGTAAGGCCCCCGCCGCCAAAACAAACCCGGCGACAATGCCGATCCAGAAACCAGCGACCCCATACGGGCCGGACAACCAATCGGTAAAGGCCAAAACATACCCACCGCCAAGCCCTACGCCCCAGTAGCAGACCAACGTGACCCACATGGTCACCTGGGTGCTGTGCAACCCTCTCAAAGCGCCTGCCGACGACACCTGAATCGCGTCAAATACCTGATAAAATGACGCCAGCATCAACAGCGTCACCGCGATTTGAATCACCTCGGGATTCTCGGTATAGAGCGCACTGATCGGTTGACGGAAACCATAGGTCATCAAGGCAATCACTCCGCTGACAGACACCGCCAGCAGAATGCCGCTGTAAACTCGGGTCAGCAACTGCACCCGACTCCCCTGACCATATGCCTGCCCCGTTCGGATTGTGATCGCCAGGGAAAGGCTTAAAGGCACCATGAACAGCAAAGAGGTATAACTTAACGCCACCTGATTGGCGGCAATCACCGTGGTCCCCAGCTTGGCGATAAAGATGGCAATCAAACTGAACAGACTCGCTTCAAACAGCAAGGCAAAAGTGTTGGGCACGCCCAAGGCAAGAATGTCTTTCATGCCGCGATGCCAACGCGGACTTTGCAATGCACGGCGGATTTCACGAAGATACGGGCGGGTCTGATTCGAGCGCCAGACGAACAGCATTCCAACCACCAACATCGACCACATCACAATCGCCGAAGCAATACCGCACCCCGCCGCGCCATAGGCTTTCACCGGCCCGAAACCATAGATAAAGACGGCATTCAGCGGAATATTCAACAACAACGCGGCGATGCTGATCAACATGGTCGGTACGGTCAAGCCCAACCCTTCCCAAAAGAAACGCCAGACGAAATAAAAGATCAGCCCAGGCAAACCGAAAGCGATATAGAACAGATAGTCATCGGAAAGTTGGTGAACCTTATGGGTCAAAGGCAGGAAATCCAGTGCAATGCCGGCATTCGCCAACAGCCACCAGGTCAGAAAGCTTAACGGAACCGCCAACCACAGGCCCTGAGACAGAAAGCGCACGATGCCGGCGCGGTTGTTTTTACCATACTGCTTGCCGATCAAAGGCGTCAGGGTCAGCAAAATACCGATCGACAGCATCATCACCGGAAACAACACACTGCTGCCCAGCCCGATGGCCGCAAGATCATCCGTGCCGACCCGACCCGACATCACGGTATCGACGATGCCCAGTCCGGCAATCGCCAATTGTGCAACCAGAATCGGCGCTGCCAGTCGGATCAAATGTTTGAATTCATCGAACATGGCCGAGACGGAAAACATCATTCAGCTCTTGGGCGGCTCGTTGGAAGGCGTGTCGCTGTGTTCGGGTTGGTCGACAGGTTTCTTCGCCTTTGAAGATGAATCCTCGGAGGCTTCCGGTGGATGCATCCAGTAATCTTCACCGAGCTCGGCCTCCATCTCATCGGTCAATTCATCGGTCAAAGCTTCCTCCTCATTCAGCGGAGGCAGTTTTTCGATCATGGTCGGTGCCAGCAGAATGATCACCAGTTTCAACAGCCAATAGATCATCGCATAGATCACCACGGCGAAAATCAACACCACCGGCAATCCCAATAACAAATCGACAAACAGGGTTTGCCCTTCGATGAAATTCTGCACAAAGGATTTTTCGATCAAGCTGAAGTAAAGCCAATAGACCACCGGCGCCAGACTAACAAACAGCACCAGCAGATTCAGTGGGTAAACAATTCGGGAATTTCTAAACAAACAAAACATAGTAATTTGACTCCGTTCGGCTTTGAGGAAGCGTCACTCAATCCTGCCGGGCGTTCTTTTGAAAAAACAGCCACTG
>JAWVWZ010000220.1:0-3184 GCA_033723505.1 Hydrogenovibrio sp. | reverse complement strand
TGGTGATCGCCGGATTCATTCTGTTAAGTTTCTCGCTGGTCAGCGGGGTTTTCTTTATGGAAGACATGTTTGCCCAGCACTTGATCCACAAAACCTTTTTCGCCATTCTCGCCTGGCTGACCTACGGTGTGTTCCTGATCGGACATTTCCGTTTGGGCTGGCGCGGACAGAAAGCCGCTTACTACACCATCTGGGCCTATATTCTGCTGGTCATCAGTTATATCGGTACCGAAATGGTGTTGCTGAACCTCTATACCTGATCCTTTTTCCCTGAAGATTCATAGCGTCAGCACAATTTTCTCTTGGAAAAACTTGTAGAGACTCAATGGAAATCGCTATAATTTCCTTTCGATTAACTACTTAATTTATCAAATTGAACAGTCTCCCTCTTTCTGCGTTATTCGGCATCTTGGTGCTGATGATCATTTTATCCGCAATTTTCTCCAGTTCTGAAACCAGCATGATGGCAATCAACCGCTATCGTCTGAAACATAAAGTCAAACAAGGACACAAAGGCGCCATCAAAGTAGAGAAGCTCCTTGAGAGCCCGGATCGTTTATTGGGCGTCATCCTGCTGGGCAACAACTTCGTCAATATCTTCGCCTCTTCAATCGCCACCATCATCGCGATGCAATTGATCGGCGAAGCGGGCATCGCTTTGGCAGCCGGATTATTGACGCTGGTCATTCTGGTCTTCTCCGAAGTTGCGCCGAAAACCTTGGCGGCACTCTATCCGGAAAGAATCGCCTACCCTGCGGCCTATCTGCTGGAACCTATGCTGAAAATCTTATCGCCTTTGGTCTGGCTGGTGAACTTTTTTGCCAACGGGTTCCTGCGCACGCTAGGATTTAAAGTCAAAGGCGAGCTGAGCGACGACCACGCGCTCAGCCCGGAAGAGTTGCAAACCTTGATCAACGAAGCAACCGGCAAATTGCCGAAGCAGTATAAAAACATGCTGACCGGCATCATGCAGTTGGAGAACATCACCGTTGAAGACGTAATGATTCCGAAACAGGACATTTACGGCATCGACGTCAACGAATCCATCGAGGAAATTTCCAAGAAGATCGTTAAATCGCCTTTTACCCGGATTCCGGTGTATCGCGACAATATCGATGAGGAATTGATCGGCGTCGTCAATATCAAGAAACTGCTGCCGATCATTGCCAAAGAAGCGATTACGCTGAAGGAACTGATCAAGAAAGCGCGCCCGGGGTACTTTATTCCGGAAACCACGACTTTGAATGTGCAATTAGCCAACTTCAGCGAAAACAAGCGGCAAATGGCGTTGATTGTTGACGAATACGGCAACCTGCAAGGGCTATTGACCATGGAAGACCTGCTGGAGGAAATCGTCGGGAAATTAAGTACCGATGCCCGCCTGCGTAATGACGTTGAAGCGCAATTCAATGACGACGGTTCGATCACCTTTGACGGCACCGAATTCATCCGTGACATCAATAAGACCTTCCAGTTCAACCTGCCGACAGGCGGGCCGAAAACCCTGAACGGCCTGATTCAGGAAGAGCTGGAAACCCTGCCCGGCGTCGGCACCTGTTTAAGGGTCGACAATTACAGCCTGGAGGTCATGGCAACATCCAAACATGCCATTGAACAGGTCAAAATCAGTGTACTGGACCAAAAGGATTATTCATGACAACCCCCAACCCTTTCTTGCAAAACGATGCCTGGCAACAATTGAAACAAGGCATTATCAATTTGGCCAACGCCGAGATTCTGCCGAGATTCCGCCAGGTGTCTGCCGAATTCAAGGAAGACGGTTCCTTGTTGACCGAAGCCGATACCGAAATGCAAAAAGCCACTCAGGCATTTCTGCAAACCCACTGGCCACAATTCGCTTTTCTCGGCGAAGAATCCAGTGAAGCGGAACAGGTGGCGGCAATGGCCTCGGAACAAGGTTGCTGGATTCTCGATCCGGTTGACGGCACCAGTAACTTCGCCAGTGGGATCCCGGTATTTACCGTTTCGCTGGCCTTGATTGTCAAAGGCGAATTGTTACTGGGCCTGGTTTACGACCCGAGCCGCAACGAAATGTTCGCTGCCCGTCAAGGGCAAGGTGCGGAATTGAACGACCGTCCGCTGAAAGCAAAAACCGCGAAAAAGACATTGAAGCAATGCATCAGTCTGGTCGATTTCAAACGCCTGACACCGGAACTGTCGTGCAAGATCATTCAGCAGATGCCTTATGCCTCACAAAGAAGCATTGGCTCGGTCGCTTTGGACTGGTGCTGGATTGCGGCCGGACGAGGACAGATCTATTGTCATGGTGCGCAGAATATCTGGGATTATGCCGCCGGCCATTTGATTCTGGAAGAAGCCGGAGGCTACAGTTCGACACTGGATAAAGAAGGTGTGCTGATTGCCAAAGTGGAAAAGCGCTCAGCAGTGGCCGCGACCACCAAAGAGCTCTTCGATGCCTGGCAGAGTTTTTTAACCGATTAAGCGCCCCGAGCACTTCGGCTTAAATATAGTTCAAGGCTTCCTGCAAACTGGAGACCGGATAAATCTCCATGTCCGGTACTCCGCCTTTTGGCATATTGGATGCCGGTACAATCGCTTTCTTGAACCCGTGTTTGGCCGCTTCAAAAATCCGTTCCTGACCGCTGGGCACCGGACGGATCTCTCCCGACAACCCCACTTCGCCGAAAACGATTAAATCATTCGGCAAGGGTTTATTGCGCAGACTCGAGACCACTGCGACCAACACGGCCAGATCGGCACTGGTTTCGGCAATCTTCACCCCTCCGACCACATTGACATACACATCCTGATCGCTTGCCTGCACGCCGGCATGACGATGAAGGACCGCCAGCAGCATCGACATACGGTTGTTATCGATACCGACGGTTACGCGTTTTGGAGACCCATAAGGCGATTCATCGACCAGTGCCTGAATTTCGACCAATAGCGGACGGGAACCTTCCCAGACGACCATCACCACCGACCCGGGCGAAACCTCCTCACCCCGGGACAGAAAGATCGCCGACGGGTTTTTGATTTGCTTCATACCGGTTTCGGTCATGGCGAAAACCCCCAGCTCGTTGACGGCGCCGAAGCGGTTTTTGATCGCTCTCAAGGTACGGAAACGGCTGTCCGACTGCCCTTCCAGAAACAGCACGGTATCGACGATATGTTCGAGCACTCTCGGCCCGGCCACTTCGCC
>JAWVWZ010000219.1:0-3187 GCA_033723505.1 Hydrogenovibrio sp. | reverse complement strand
TGCTGGATATCTCCCGTCAGGTATTGTTCTTCGTCATTCAGGCCAATCAACTCGAAACGTTTGACGCCCTCCACCAGCACTTTCAACGTGCCATCGGGCAGTTTGAGCAATTGTAGAATATTCGCCATTACCCCGATCTGATAGAGGTTATCGATACTGGGAGTTTCCTGAGTCGCATTTTTTTGGGTGACCAGAAAGATTTGCTTATCTTCTTGCATGGCTGCATTCAGGGCATTCATCGATTTCTCCCTGCCGACGAACAACGGCACAACCATTCCCGGGAAAACCACGACGTCTCTCAAGGCCAAAACAAAAACATTGGTTTTAAATTCGATTTGATCTATGTCCATACATTAACCACTTTGTAGGTTCGGGCTAACCGGCGGTCATTACACTCACCAGTTCGTCAACCGAACAGTCATTAAAATCGGGTCAATATTAACTCGATACTTTTTCAGAGCTTTCCTTGTACATCAACATCGGCTCTTTGGTGCCTTTGATCACAGCTTTATTGATGACCACTTTTTCAACATCCGTCATGCTCGGCAAGTCATACATGGTATCTAGCAAAGTATGCTCCAAAATCGATCTCAAGCCGCGCGCACCGGTTTTTCTTTCGATCGCCAATTTGGCAATTTCGCTGAGTGCATCTTTTCTGAATTGCAGTTCGGCACCTTCCAGCTCGAACATCTTCTGGAACTGTTTCACCAAAGCGTTTTTCGGTTCGGTCAGAATTTGAATCAAGGCTTCTTCATCCAGCTCTTCCAGCGAAGCGATCACCGGTAAACGGCCAACAAACTCCGGAATCAAACCAAACTTAATCAAATCTTCCGGTTCGATGTTCTGGAATTTTTCGGAAAGTGTCGCTTTTTCATCCTGGGTTTTCACCTCTGCGGCAAAACCAATTCCGGCATTCTGTTCGGAGCGCTGGTCAATGATTTTTTCCAGCCCTTCAAATGCCCCGCCGACAATAAACAACACCTTGGAAGTATCGACCTGAATCATGTCCTGATTCGGATGTTTGCGCCCACCTTGAGGCGGGATATTGGCAACAGTCCCTTCAATCAGCTTCAGTAGCGCCTGCTGAACCCCTTCACCGGAAACGTCACGGGTAATCGACGGATTCTCGGACTTACGGGTAATCTTATCGATTTCATCGATATAAATAATGCCGCGCTCGGCTTTTTCAGGATCGTTATCGCACTTTTGCAAGAGCTTCAACACGATGCTCTCGACATCTTCCCCGACGTAGCCGGCTTCGGTCAAGGTGGTAGCATCCGCAATCGCAAACGGCACATCCAGCAGTCTTGCCAGAGTTTGTGCCAACAGGGTTTTCCCAGACCCTGTCGGACCAATCAACAGGATGTTACTCTTGTTAAGCTCGACGTCGTCTTTGGCATACCCATTCTGCAAACGTTTGTAGTGATTGTAGACCGCAACGGCCAATACTTTTTTCGCTTGGTGCTGTCCAATGACGTAATCATCAAGAATCGCACTGATCTCATGCGGCGTCGGCAAATGCTCCAGCTCAAAAGAGCTCATCTGCTCTTCGCCGAACTCTTCCTTCAGAATATCGTTACACAGATCGACACACTCATCACAGATATAGACCGAAGGGCCTGCAATCAACTTTTTAACTTCATCTTGCGCTTTTCCGCAAAACGAACAATATAATGTTTTTTCACTCATCTTTTACACCCTGTCTCAACCATTACGGTTTTCCAGAACCTTATCGATCAACCCGTATTCACAAGCATCTGCCGCACTCATAAAGTTATCTCTATCAGTATCCTGTTCGATTCTTTCAAGCGGCTGGCCGGTATGATCTGCCAAAGCGCGGTTCAATTTGTCCTTAATCTGCAGGATTTCCTTGGCGTGGATTTCAATGTCCGAAGCCTGCCCCTGGAACCCGCCCAATGGCTGGTGAATCATCACTCTGGAGTTTGGCAATGCGAAACGCTTGCCTTCCGCACCGGCCGACAACAGGAACGACCCCATGCTGGCAGCCTGCCCGATGCACATCGTGCTGACATCCGGTTTAATGAAGCGCATGGTATCGTAAATGGCCATCCCTGCAGTCACACTCCCTCCAGGTGAGTTGATGTAAAGATGAATGTCTTTATCCGGGTTTTCCGACTCCAAAAACAACAACTGGGCAACAATCAAGTTCGCCATATGGTCTTCAACCTGACCGACCAAAAAAATCACTCTTTCTTTTAATAGACGAGAGTAGATATCGAACGATCTTTCCCCTCGGCTGGTCTGTTCGATTACCATTGGAATCAATGCGTTTTGGATTTCACCTGAATACATTCAAATTAACCTTTTTTATCTATTGTTAGGACTTGTTTAAGTCTATCTTAGCTTTTTATGAGACAAAAAAAAACTTAACTGCGCCAATAAACATAAGAAATTTACCACGCAATTAAGTTTTTTATGAGAGGAAGGATTTAGAAATTAAGCCGCTTGATTGACAACGTCTTCAAATGACTTTTTAACTTCCTTAACTTTGGCTTTTTCAAGAATGGTGTTCGCTACTTGCTTTTCAACAATGATCGAATCGATTTCACGTTGTGCTTGCGGGTTCTTAGCATACCAATCAATCACTTCCTGAGGATCTTCATAAGCTGAAGCCTGCTCTTCGATAAAGGCTTTACGCGCTTCTTCCGTCGCTTGGATATTGTTTGCCTTGATCACATCACCAAGGATCAATCCCAATTTAACGCGAGTTTCCGCTTCCGGCATGAATGCTTCCAAGGTCAAACCGACATCTTCCGCTTTAACGCCTTGTTGCTGGAAAGCTTCGACTTGACGCTGCATCAAACCTGATGCTTCCTGCTCTACCACCGACTTCGGCAAATCAACCGTCACGGCATCAGACAAGGTTTCCAAAACAGCCGTTCGGTTTTTGTTATCCACGGCACGCGCCAATTCTTTTTCCATGTTTGAACGAATTTCCGCAACCAAAGACTCTTCTTTACCATCTTCAATACCGAACGATTTAACGAACTCTTCATCCATTTCAGGCAACACTTTGGTTTGAACCGAATGAACCTTGATATCGAAAGTCACTGTCTGACCTTTCAAATCTTCTGCGTGATAGTCTTCCGGGAAAGTCACTTCGATGGTTTTCTCTTCGTTTTTCTTCATGCCGACGATACCGTCTTCAAAACCAGGAATCATCTGA
>JAWVWZ010000218.1:0-3190 GCA_033723505.1 Hydrogenovibrio sp. | reverse complement strand
TGGAGCCTTAAAGCATTCAACATAAACTCGAAACGCGCTTCTTCTTCGCTGACTTGGATCACTTTGCCCATTTTGCCTTCTTCAATCATCCGGATATAGCCTCCCGGAGAAGCCGGCATCTGCGTCCGCAAGATCTTCGCTTGAGGTGGATCGGTGATTTTTCCATGGGCACCGGCACCCAAGCCGATGTAATCACCAAATTGCCAATAATTTACATTATGAACACACTGACGATTGATTTGCGCATAGGCCGACACCTCATAATGCTGGTAGCCTGCTTCCGATAATGTCCGCTGACATTCTACCTGCATTTCCCAGGCGGCATCGTCTTCGGGTAACACAGGCGGATTTTTGTAAAATGGCGTATTCGGTTCCAGGGTCAGCTGATAATGTGACAGGTGCGGAGGGGCCAAAGCAATGGCGGTTTCCACATCCTTAATGGCTTCCGACAACGTCTGATTGGGCAAAGCAAACATCAGGTCAAGATTGAAATTATCGAAACCGGCCTTTTTCGCTGCTTCAACCGCCAGATAAGCTTCATCAGCGGAATGAATCCGCCCTAAGGCATCGAGTTTTTGATCGTCAAAACTTTGAACGCCCATCGACAATCGATTAATCCCCGCCTGACGAAAGCCGGCGAACTTTTCGAAATCGACTGTGCCCGGGTTGGCTTCCAAAGTGATCTCGATATCCGGTTGAAAGCCGAGCAAAGCTCTGACTTGTGACAGAAACCGATCCAAGCCGGCTTCGGAAATCAAACTGGGGGTGCCGCCGCCAAAAAAAATAGACTGAATCGGACGCCCCCAAACGCTCGGCAACGTCTGTTCCAATTGGCGAATCATAGCCGACAGATAAGCGCTTTCCTGATCGTCTCCCAGAGTATGGGAATTGAAATCGCAATAGGGGCATTTTTGAATGCACCATGGATAATGCACATACAAACTGAGCGGAAGCGGCTGGGTGAAGTTCAATCAATATCCTTTATAAAAAGCGAACGAGGCAATCTCCGACCAAGAAACGGCCAAAAGGATATTGTATCGGATTTAAAAAGATAAAGTCTTGAGGAAGAAGGTCAACCCCCCCTGCCTGGCAAATTGCTCTGCCAGAAAGGCAGCCTTAAGCCGTCGTATTGATATGATTGCCGATATGGGCTGGCAACCCGCGAGAAGACGGGGTGTTGGAAGGCAAGGATTCAATCAGTGACAAAGCCCCTTGCGTCTGAATATTCATCGCTTTCTTTAACATCATCAATTGTGCCTGCTGGGCATTGCTTCCCTGATGGGTCGCCATCGCCATATTCACGGCGGCCGTTGGTGACATATCCATATTCCCTCCTAATTGGGTAAACCTGATGATTCATAAAGGTTAACGGCAATAAGTCCGAATGCTTTAAGCTTTTTTTAAAGTTGATTACATCGGTCGCTGCTTTTTGAAATACGCGACCGGTTCTGGCTTATGGCATAATGCAACAAGGAGACGGGAAGTGAAGGATTATCGTTCACCATGATGGAAAGCAAACATCGACAACCAAAGCCTTTTTTAAGGTTTTTAATGACACAGTTCTTAACGGTCAGCCTACTGACTTTGATATTGAACACCCTGTTTTGCGGCCTGTTGTTTTATTTTCTCACTCTCTCCTCCGTTCAAGATCAACTCGATGAAAAGCGTCATCTGCTACAAACGGAAATCCGCCAGAAATTAAAAGCCGGCTGGGTACCTCAGGATTTGGATAAAATTCTGCATAAGCTTAATGTCGCCTATCCAAAAGACAAGTTTTTCTTTATTCCAGACGTCAAATTCGATACTGAGCATCGCCAACTGCTGAGTTCCGATTTACAAAAAACCTTGATTCATATCGAAAAATCCGGCAAAGCCGCTTATGAAATCAGTACTGCCAGTTCTCAACTCAATGGCGGAATCCCGATTTATTTTGAACAGCATTGCCTGAGATGCCACCCGGGGAAAGTGCATGTCGGCCAATATGCGGGAACCGTACTCATCAGCGCCAAAGCGAAAGACGTATTATTCAACTGGCATAATATCCTCTTTTTCCTGGTGACTTTCATCATCACTTTTATCGCCCTCAACTCATACATTTTGTATAAAAGCCTTAAAGAGAAACTGGTTTCCCCGTTGAACCATGTCGCCGAGAACTTGTCGCATTTAAGAGTCATGGAAGATGACATGTTCTGGAACCGCAAACATCATGACATTCTGGAAATCGATCAGATTGACGAATTGCTGTCCAAAAACATTAACATGCTGAAAAACGTCCACGAAAAACTGGACATGCTGTTCGTCACAGAACACGAAACCGGGTTCTTTCATCCAGACCGTTTCAAAGAAGCCATCAAGTTTGAAATCTATCGAAGCGAACGTTTTGATCGTGCCTTCTCACTGGTCGCGATCAAACTCCATAAGATTGTCACCCTCAACCCTAAACAAGCCCATCAGGATTTGGCGGAAAAGCTAAATGTATTCGCAAAACTGATCAACCACCAAATCCGGGATTCAGACATGCCATTTCGCATCAATGAAAAGTTATTTGTGATTCTGGCACCGGAAACCAACCTGGAAGAAGTACAGATCCTCAACGAGCGGATCAATCAGATATTTAACCGTAATCCGGAAAAAAGCGATTTTCAATTCATCGTCCGAACCGGATTCGCCGCTTACCAGGAAGAGGCGCACAATGCGAAAGAATTGCTCAATCTGGCACTGTCACGTGTCGAACCTTATGAAGAAGAAGGGCAAGAAAAAACAGACGCGTCCAGCCCTTTAACCTGACGCTTTGTTTTCCAACTGAAGAATGGCTTCTTTATAGGTCAGCGCCGCTTCCGAATCCAAACCTTCGGCTTCATAGCATTTGGCCAAGACATGGAAGGTTTCCACTTCCGGGCGAATGGCCAGGCTTCGCTTCAGATAAGCGTGCGCCGCGCCCCAGAACTGACTCATGCAGGCCAGACGCCCAAGCGTCAACAGCAACACCGGATTTTCCTCCTGCCCTGATAACCAGCCTTCTGCGACTTTGAAACGGTCAAATGCCGGTCCGAACTGGATGCGGCCATATTGATAAACCAGGCGATCGTTCCACCCCTTCTTGAGGCTTTTGGCAATCAACTCGGCCAACCCCTGCTCTTGCCCCCAGCCCATGCGTTGTTCGACAAATTCTGCAAGAATGTCCGGCTGA
>JAWVWZ010000217.1:0-3208 GCA_033723505.1 Hydrogenovibrio sp. | reverse complement strand
TCATTTCTGCTCGATCGAGTTGGGCGCTTTCTATCTGGATGTGATCAAAGACCGTCAATATACCTGTAAAGCGGATGGCTTGCCGAGACGTTCGGCGCAGACGGCTTTGTATCACATTATCGAAGCACTGACACGCTGGATTGCGCCGATCCTGAGCTTTACCGCCGAAGAGATCTGGCAGACTCTGCCGGGAGATCGCAGTGACACCGTGTTCATTGAGCAATGGTACGACGGACTGGTCGAGTTGGATGAATCTCAGGCAATGAACTCAGCTTATTGGGAGTCGGTCATGGCCGTGCGTTCAGCAGTTTCCAAGCAGTTGGAGCAGTTGCGTAACGAGGGCGTCGTGAAAGGTTCCTTGACGGCACAGGTTACCTTGTATGCGGATGACGGATTGTATGATCAAATCTCGCGCTTGGAAGATGAGTTGAGATTCGTATTGATCACCTCTTACGCTTCGTTGAAGCCGTTGTCGGAGAAGCCTTCTACCGCAGTTGAAACCGAAGTCGAAGGGCTTTGGATCGAAGCGGGTGCGGCCGATCAACCTAAGTGCGGTCGTTGTTGGCATCATCGTGAAGACGTCGGCTCTCATGCCGAAGACGATGAGTTGTGTCAGCGTTGCATCGACAATGTCTATGGTGAAGGAGAGACCCGACACTTTGCCTGATGCAGGTAGAGGTCGATCTCTTTGGATGAGGATGAGGATGTCGAAGCAGACGAGTGCACTGACGACCGCCTGGCTAGCCCTGGTGCTGATTATTCTGGATCAGCTGACCAAATATTGGGTCAATGCCGCCTTGGTGTTTGGCGAGCCGGTTGCGGTGATGCCTCACCTGAACTTCACACTTGTCTATAATCAGGGCGCGGCTTTCAGTTTCCTGGCGGACATGGGGGGCTGGCAGCGTTGGGGCTTCAGTGCATTAGCCATCGTAGTAAGTGCGGTATTAGTTTATTGGTTGAAGACCTTGCCGAAGCGATGGACGATGGAAGTCGTTGGCATCAACCTCGTGCTGGGGGGCGCTTTGGGAAATGTCATCGACCGTCTTATTGAAGGGCATGTGACCGACTTTATCGATTTTTATATCGGGAGTTGGCATTATGCGACCTTTAATGTTGCTGATATCGCGATTTCCGCCGGAGCTTTTTGTCTGATCGTGTCCGAGTTTTTCTTGAAACCGAAAAAAGCTTCAACGCTTGATTCTGCCTCGGAATCTGACTGAAATCCCCCAGCCTGGCAGATTTTATCTGCCAGGGCTTAAAGTTGCCGTGAAAGCAGAAAGGTTTCAGGCCTTAATGTTTCGAAATCGAGGCATCATCCTGATGCCGTTCTTTTTTAAGTAATCGATAGGTCGTTTTATTCAGACGGCACATCAGTTTCCAAAAAAGATAGGCAGCGTTGTTTGTTGTCATCTTCGACCTCCTGTCTCATCAATTTAATCTTGCTTTTTACGCAAGATCGACAACATTCTGAACGAAGGATATCCATCCGCCGGCAAGCCGGCTTTTTCCTGATATTTTCTGACTGCTTGACGGGTTTGATAGCCGGCGATCCCGTCCAGAACGCCAAGATGATACCCTTCTTGTTTTAAGCGCTCCTGGAGTTCGATGACTTGTTGTCGGGTCATGGCCTGGTCATCGTCCGGCTGTTTTTTGGACAATGGCGGACGTCCAATGATACGGTCGGCAAGGTGTCCAACCGCGAGGGCATAGCTGTCCGAGCGATTCCATTTTTTCATGACAAAGAAGTTGTCGAAGACGAGGAAAGCCGGACCTCTGTAATCATA
Source organism: Hydrogenovibrio sp. (assembly GCA_033723505.1). Taxonomy (GTDB): domain Bacteria; phylum Pseudomonadota; class Gammaproteobacteria; order Thiomicrospirales; family Thiomicrospiraceae; genus Hydrogenovibrio. The sequence continues at coordinate 1,424 of JAWVWZ010000217.1, read as the reverse complement.
AGGCAGCAGCAGCGCCGCCTTCATATCTGTGTCAATAGGAAGTGCTCTGCCGTCGGCTAATGTGATGCCCATTTTTTTCCATTCGCTCAAAGGGCGCATGGTTTTCCCATCTGCCAGTGTCAGATCAAATTGCTTGGGGAGCTGCACTTCTCTTCCCCAGTTTTCTCCTCGCTGCCAACCGAGTGCATGAAGAAAGTTCCCCATGGAAAAGAAAATATCCGGCAGGCTGTTCCACAGATCTTTGTGGCCCGAGCCATCGCCGTCAACGGCATAAGCAAGATAGTTGCTCGGCATGAATTGGCATTGTCCCATTGCACCGGCCCATGAGCCTTTCATCTGATCGACGGTGGCATTGCCTTGATCGATGATTTTCAGCGCACTGATCAACTCCTGGCTGAAATAATCTGAACGGCGGTCGTCGTAAGCCAGGGTTGCCAGAGATTCGATAATCGGTGTATTGCCGGTATAGCCGCCGAAATTGGTTTCCATTCCCCAGAAAGCGATTAAGAAGCGTTCGGGAACCCCGTACTTTTTGGTGACCTTTGCCAATTCCGGCTTATATTTTTTGTAAAGTTCGCTGCCTTTTTCGATGCGCCAGTCGGTTACGGCACGATTGAAATATTGCCAGAAGGTTCGGGTGAACTCCGGTTGTTTGCGATCCAGTTCCAGCACTCTGCGGTTGAGGTGGACGTCCGCAAAAGCTTTACTGACCGTTTTCGGTGAGATTCCGGCTTTTTCAGCCTGCTTTTTAAAATCGGTCAACCATTGCTGGAAATCTGCCTCCGTTTGCTTGGGAGGGGTATAAGCATGGGCGACGTTGCCGATGGCAAGCAGGCAAAACATCAGGACAGTGATGAGGGGGGTGCGTAATTCTTTTAACATAATGCTTCTGATTTATTTTAACGGTTCATTTTACTAAAGTCTCTGTTGTGAATGCAGTAAAATAGAGCTTATTTGCTAGGGTTATTTGAATGTGTCGTTTTTTTGCAACTGTCCCCAAAGGGCTGAACGAACTGTTAAGAGAAGAGCTGACCGGGTTTGGTGCGCAGTCGATTAAAACACAACCGACCGGGGCGACGTTTGAAGGCTCGCTGGAAGTCGGTTATCGGGCTTGTCTCTGGTCGCGTCTGGCAAACCATGTCTATTACATTCTTTTGGAAACCGAGCTGGAAAATCAGGAAGACCTGACGCATCAGGTCTCCGCTCTTGACTGGTCTCGTCATTTATCCGAGAAGGGATCGTTTGCGGTTTCTTTTTCCGGGCAGGGCGTGGGGATTACCCACAGCCACTATGGGGCTTTAAAAGTCAAAGACGGCATTGTGGATTTTTTCCGCGACCGCTATGGGGTGCGTCCGACCATTGATACCGAATTTCCCGATATCCGTATCCATGCCCACTTGAACCGTAATCAGTTAACACTTAGC
>JAWVWZ010000216.1:0-3214 GCA_033723505.1 Hydrogenovibrio sp. | reverse complement strand
CCCATAATCATCAGGATTTTGCGGTGCGATGCGTCGTAGTGTTCTGGCTGTTCGCCTTTCTCGAAAAGGTTGAGGATCGGGGCGAGGAGTTTGGTCAGAGTTGGTTTCATTGGGTCTCTCTTAAAAGTAATGTTTTGTCCATTATAGGGATGTTTTCACGTCATTTGGCGGTTTCTTGGTCTGTTTACCGCCAAACAGAAATCTACCAGGCGGGGTTAATCCAGCAGGTTGTTGATGGTGGTGATCAGGTGGGCAGTAGGGGGCATCAGTGCCAGGTCGCTGTCTTTAAACTTTCCGGTTTTCACCAGACAGGCTTGCAGCCCCGCATCAATTGCGCCTTGAATATCGCCGACCACATCGTCGCCGATCATCAGGCAGTCTCCCGGACGGCAACCGGTGGAAAGCACCACTTCCTGAAAGAAATGGTGGTCGGGTTTGCCGAGAATAATCGCTTCGGTATTGCTGGCCCATTCCAGTGCATGAATATAGACCCCGGAATCCAGCATTAAGCCATCATGACTCATAAAGTATTTGTTTTTGCCGATGCCAAGCAATGGGTGGCCTTGTTCGATTAATTGAAAGGCGTGATTGAGGTTTTCATAGGTCAGTTCGTCACGGGCGTCGCCGAGCAGAACACAATTGGGGTCTTCCTGATCGATGTCGGCGAACTCTGCTTTCAGATCCGGGTGTAACAGACAGAAAGGACGCAACAGATGTTCAATGAGGTAGCGCTTGGCGGCAATCGGCGCGGTGAAAAGTTCTTCGGGTTCGATTTCAAAGCCCATGTCCAGCAGTTCCTGACGGATCATCTCACTGGATTTGGTGGAGGTGTTGGTGACAAAGCGAATCTGAAACGGCAGTTTGCGCAAGGCGTTGACGGTTTCGACGGCGCCGGGAATCACACGATGGCCTTCATAGAGTACGCCACTGATGTCGAGCAGAATGGCTCTCACGGAGCTTAAATCGGGTTTTGACTCAGGATATGTCATGATTTTCTCCTTTTGAAACGGGCCGAGGATTCATGGGCGTTTGCTACCATGATACTGCATTCCCTTAAAATTCGTAAGATTGGCAAGCGATTTCGGCTGGGATAGAATGAAAATCGTAAGGAGGGCATTTATGAGTGATGTCATCAGTATCAAAAACCAGTTGAAGTCGAAACAGTTATTGACGTGTTTCGATTTGAATCTGCAACGCCTGATCGAGCAGGGCGCGGATGAAAATGAAGATGAAGCGGCAACCATCGATATGTTGTCGGAATGCCTGGAAGAGGCGATCGAAAACGGCATCGAACCGGATGAATTGCAATCACGGGCGTCTCAACTGGCGCAATTCGCTTTTTCTCGAGGATATTTGCAGCATGAGGTGGAAGAGTTGCTGACCATGCGTCCCAATCCCAACGGCAGACGGCCGGGATAAACGAGTTGTCATCAAAGTTTCGCTTGAGTCCGCTGAACGATTTCTATAAAGTGAAGTCTGTTCGATTGATTGAGAAACCTGTAAGAGGAATGAATATGAAAATTGCATCGTTATTGACGGTCGCTTTATTGGCAACCGCGCTTTCCGCCTGTTCTTGGGTACAAACAACTGAAGGCGGTAAGCAAGTCACGCTGGTGAAAGCATTTAATGTCACCGATTGTAAAAAGCTGGGATCGACCATCACCAGTGTGAAAGATAAGATCGGCTTTATCGAGCGTGATGAGAAGAAGATGATGGAAGAGTCGGTCACGCTGGCGAAGAATACCGCAGCGAAAATGGGCGGCGATTCGATTGTGGCGACCAGCCCTTTGAAAGAAGGGTCGATGACATTTGATATTTACAAATGCGCGCCTTAATTAATCGATCTCTAGGCTTTCTCTGCCGGCGCTTCAAGATCTGCCAGGCAGGGGAACCATCCTTTGTTTATTCACTGACGGGTTGATAAGACCGGACAAATTCCAACTGCAAATCATTGACCGGCACTTGGCAACCTCGGGCTTCGGAAGCCATCTTTCTGGCTGTTTCACACTCCAGGCCGAATTCCATCATCAAAGTAATGGCGACAATGCTGCTGCGCCCGCGTCCTCCATGGCAATGCACTGCCAGACTATGCCCTTGTTCCATTTCCAGCTTAAGTTTGCGGTTAAGTGCCTGTAAATCTGCTAAAGTCGGGATTTCCAGATCTTTGATTTGAAAGTTCTCGAAAGCGAGTTGATGCAGCTCACAGGCATCGGCTTCGCCGTCCATCTCCAGTTTTTCGATTTCCGGAGCACACAATAGGCTGACAACTTTGGTGACGCCGTTTTGTTTGTAGAAATGAATATCCTGTTCCAGGGTGTCATTGCCGGGTTTGGGCATCATAAACAGGCGGCCCTGGCCAAGTTCGCAAATCGGGTAAAGCTCGGGTTGCATGAGGTTCCTCGTTGATTAGGGTTGAATATCTTGTTCGGGTTTTTGGGATTTATACGGGATATGATCCTGACAGTCCAGCATATAGCCGTTGATGGCCAGCTTTTCCTGTTCGAGGAAATGGTCGATGCCTTCCGGAAATGGGTTCTGCCGCAGCCAATGTGTGGAATGGATCGGTACCGGCACGAAACCACGAGCGATTTTATGTTCGCCGCCGGCGCCGGGCTCGAACAATTGCAAACCCTGCTTGATGGCGTATTCGATGCCCTGATAGTAACAGGCCTCGAAGTGGAGGTGTTTGACCTCGTGAATACATCCCCAGTGACGGCCATAGAGGGTGTGATCGGATTTGAACATCAACGATCCGGCGATGCATTGACCATCGAGATCGGCCAGGACGAGGACGATCTGGTCTGGCAGGGCGCGCGCCACTTCCATGAAAAACCCTTTGTTCAGTGTCGGCGTACTCCATTTTTCGCTAAAGGTCTTGTCGTAAAAGAAACTGAAATTCGCCCAGTCCTGTTCCGTTGCCTGATGGCCGTCGAGAATGCGGAAGGAGACACCAGTCTGTTCGACGGCACGTCGTTCCTGCTTGATATTCTTGCGTTTTTTGGCGGTCAGCTCGGCGAGAAAATCATCGAAAGTCTGGTACTGCTGATTGAACCAATGGAACTGGGTATCGTGACGAATCAGCAGATCTTCATCGTCGGCGATGGATTCCAGCCAGCTCTGCTGAGTTTCCTCCGCGAACAGGATGTGACAGCCGCTCATCTGGGTTTGTACGCAAAGCGATTGCATGGCGTTCAATAACAACAACTGCAGTGCT
>JAWVWZ010000215.1:0-3271 GCA_033723505.1 Hydrogenovibrio sp. | reverse complement strand
TGTTGCGTGAACTCGGGTTCAATCGCATGAGTTTAGGGGTTCAGGATTTCGACGAAAAAGTGCAAAAAGCCGTGAACCGAATCCAAACCCAGGCTCAGACGTTTGAAGTGCTGGAAGGCGCGCGCGAGTCTGGTTTTATGTCGGTGAATGTCGATTTGATTTACGGTTTGCCGTTCCAGACCGAGGCCGGTTTTATCAAAACATTGGATCGGGTACTGGAAGCGGAGCCGGATCGTTTCTCGATTTTCAACTATGCCCATATGCCGAGCATTTTCCCGACACAGAAGAAAATGAACGAGGCCGATATGCCGTCACCCGATGAAAAACTGGCGATCTTACATTCGGCGACCAACCGTTTGCTGGAAGCCGGCTATGTTTATATCGGAATGGATCACTTTGCCAAACCGGACGATGAGCTGGCGATCGCTCAGCGCGACGAAACCCTGTATCGCAATTTCCAGGGGTATTCCACGCATGCGGAATGCGATTTGATTGGAATGGGCGCAACCTCCATCTCGCTGATCGACAATACCTATGCTCAGAATTTCAAAGGGTTGGAGGAGTATTATCAAGCGATCGACGATGGACATCTGGCGACTTTCAGAGGGGTACACCTGACCGAAGACGATGAACTGAGACGGGATGTGATCACTCGCCTGATCAGCCATTTCCATTTGAACTTCGAAACCCTGAATCGCAAATGGGGGATTCGCTTTGAAGAATATTTCGCCAAGGAATTGGTTAATCTGGCACAAATGCAGGCGGATGGTTTGCTTGATGTGACACCGACGGATATCTATGTGACGCCGGCCGGCCGGTTGCTGATCCGAAATATCTGTATGGTCTTTGACGCCTATTTAAACCCCAAAGTTCAGAACCGCTTCTCCAAGGTTATCTAACCCTTCACTGATCGTTACCGCGAAAGATAAGGCGCGATTTCGGTCAGTAACCTGTCCAGTGCCCCGGTTTGTTTACGGAAACAGTGATAGGCCTTGTCTGCTGCCGTTTGGCGTTTTTCAGACGATTGTGCCAGTTCAATCAATTGGTTGGCAAGTTGCTGGCTGTCATCGGAGATCATCACCGCATCTTCCGTTTTGAAAGAATCGTAAAGCGCCTGCAGGTTCATATGATACTGTCCGGACAATACCGGTTTCTTCAAGGCGGCCGGTTCCAAAATATTATGTCCACCGAAAGGCACCAGGCTGCCGCCGATAAAAGCGACATCACAGGCTTCAAACCACAACATCAATTCACCGACGGTATCGGCCAGATACACCTGAGTGTCCGGCGAAATCGACTGATCCTTCGAGCGAATCGCCGACGGCGTATTGGCCAGGAGTTGTGCCACTTCGGCGAACCGATCTGTATGCCTCGGAACCAGAATTAAGAGCGCCGTCGGATCTTGCGCTCTTAGCTTGTGGTGGGCGTCGAGCATCAAGGTCTCTTCGTTCTCATGGGTGCTGGCGGCGACCCAGATAAAACGCTCATTGAGGTCGTTTTGTTCACGCCATGCCCGGGCTTTGGCGGCCAGGTCCGGATCGACTTCGATATCGAACTTCAGGTTTCCCAGTGTTTTGACTTTCTCTTCCGTGACGCCCAGCTTTAAAAAGTGACGGGTGTCTTCCGGAAACTGCGCCGCAATCAGCGCCGTTTGATTCAACGCGTTAGTAACGAGACTCCCGCCATATTTGCGGTAAGCGTCGAAAGACTTTTCTTTCAGTCGGGCATTGGCCAGAACCAATGGGATGTTTTGCTGATGACAGCTCCGATAGAGATTGGGCCAGATTTCGGTTTCGACGACGATGACCAGTTTCGGCGCGATTTGCTTGAGAAAGCGGTTGACCGCGAATGAATAGTCATAGGGGATCATTTGATGTTGGATTTCAACGGGGGAAAAACGCAGGGCCTGAATCGCTCCTTGTGTCGAGCCGCTGGTGACGGTGATCGGCATATCCGGGTACTGACTGTGAAGCGCGTTGAGCAAAGGAAAAATGGATCGGGTTTCCCCGACCGAAACCGCATGAATCCAAATCCCGCCGGTGCGGAAGGTGCTCGGGTTGAAACCGAACCGGGATTTAAAGCAATGGCGGATTTTGGGAAGATCCGGGTTCGCTTTTTCCTCACGCCTGGCTTTCCGACAGCGTTTGAATGCCTGATAAGCAATCAGCGGCAGGGCGATCAATAAAAGCAGTCGATAAAGCGTCAGCGTCATAAGAGAACCCGTGAAAGTTATATGTTCAAGTCATAAATTTGAATGACACCGACGATTTTCTGGTCGCTCGAGACCAGCAAAGACGTAATTTTCATTTTATTCATCATTTCTTCGGCGTCGGAAAGTCGGGCATCGGCATCAATGGTTTTCGGGTTCAGGTTCATGATGTCCGCAGCCGTTTTATCCATCAGGCCGACCAGATCCGATTCCATGTGTCGTCTCAAATCACCGTCGGTGATAATTCCTTTGCCGTTGTCGACGATACACAGCCCCAGACGTCCATCGGTCATGGTGTGAATCACCTGTTTGATCGAGTCGGCCCCTTTGACGAAAGGCAAATTCTCCGATTTCATTTCATGGCGAACGCGCGTCAAAAGTTTGCGTCCCAAGCTGCCACCAGGGTGGAAGCGCGCGAAGTCATGCGGTTGAAAGCCTCGGCATTCCATGAGTGCGACGGCCAGAGCATCGCCCATGACCAGGGTCGCTGTCGTGGAAGAGGTCGGCGCCAATTGATGCGGACAAGCTTCTTGCGGAACGGCAATGTTCAGATGATAGTCCGAGTTTTTTGCCAGGGTGGATTCGGGTTTGCCCGTCATCGAAACGATCAGGTTTCCATTGTCTTTCAAAAAAGGCAACAGCTTGATGACTTCTTCGGTTTCACCGGAGTTGGAAAGCGCAATGAAAATGTCTTCCGGCACCACCATTCCCAAATCTCCGTGAAAGGCTTCTCCCGGATGCATGAAAAAGCAGGGGGTACCTGTGCTGGCCATGGTGGCCATGATCTTTTTACCGATCAGGCCGGATTTGCCCATGCCGCAGATGACCACTCGTCCTTTGGTGTTCAGAATCGCATCGACTGTTGCCGAAAACTGCTCGTCAACCAGTGTTTTCAGATGTTCGACGGCTTTCGCTTCAATCTCAAAAACCCGTTTCGCTATATCCAATGTATTCATGCTGTAACCCGGTTTATTGGTGGTTAGAATTTGTATCCAAAGTGAATGTTATGAAAATCCGTGCCGGGATTCGGCAGTTCGATATTTGCATTGGAAATATGCAGAT
>JAWVWZ010000214.1:0-3271 GCA_033723505.1 Hydrogenovibrio sp. | reverse complement strand
GTAGAGAAACAAGCGATGGGCTTCGGAGTTTACGATCACCAAATAAGGCTGGATACTCGATTTTAATACATAATGCCCCAGAAGCGCACTCTGCTCATGAGCTGAGAAAGCCGTCGCACGCCATCTCACTTTTGCCTCCATCAGCAAGGCATTCACTTTTTTCGGGTTGGCCTGTCGATATTTTTTAATCCATCCGGCCTTGCCGGCCTTAATGGCTAAAAAGTCGGCTTTCATCAATTGCGCCAACTGATATTTGGGGTTTTCTTTCGCCAGCACTTCGATGTTTTGCATCGCCTGCTTGAAGGAGTATTTATGAATCAACTGAAACCCACTAAGCAATTGCTTTTCGGCTTCTTCCGCCTGGACCTGTGTGGAAAACATCGCCAACAATAACAGCCAGCGCCAAGGCTTTCTTGTCAAAGGGGTCGTCGTTCGGTTATTCATAAACCACTTTTTCCTGAATAATTTTCCATCCGGTCTTCGATTCCTGCCACACCAGATATTTGTGCACGGAATCTTTAAAGCGATCGGACTCATAATCTTGTGTAAAACTGACTTGAATCGTGTGATTTGCCAAAGGCACCACTTTAATCCCATTCAATGTAATTTTAATGTATTTCGGACGTTTCAGGCTACCTCTACGGTTTTCCACCCAGTCGTCGTGACTTCTGAAGTTTTTGGCCACAAAATCTCGTTTGTAAAACGACAAATAACTCTTCAAATCTTGTGCTGCCCAAGCGGCTCGCCAATTCTCAACCAGGTTTGCCACTCGTTCCATGTCACGTTTTGCTTTTTCCAGCTGAGATTTTTCCGGCGTTTTAAGGGTTTGCCCCGCCAGTGCTACCCATTTTTCCTTGGGTTGACTCAACTCCGAAGGCTTGAACACTGACTGATAGGCCAACTGCGCCTGATACGCATAAATTTCGTTCAAGTTCGCCATGACAATCGCAATCTTGGGGTCGGAGTTCAACGCCGCTTCCAAGTAATGCTGGGCTTCAGAATAGTGTTTTTGCTTCATCAGTGTTGCCGCCAGGTTATTGGCGACGGCCAGATCAGTCGGATAATCCTTCAGCAAAATCTTCCACAATAAGGCGGCTTTCTCCAGTTGTTTATCATCATTGGATTGCGCCAAGGCTTCTGCCTGTTTGAACCGGGCCTGATAGTCCGATGCCCGGGAAACATCCGCGCCCTTGAGAACCTTTGATGCGGCTTCTCCAACAGACTCATGACCTTTCGACATGCTCGAAACCTGAGCCGCAGTCTCTGCATCAGACGGACCTTCCTGAACCTGGTCGGCCTGGACGGATGGCGCGACCATAGATAACAGACCAAGTAATACAATGAGCCTGCTCCCTAACCTTTCCATGGATTTTATATACACTGAATTCTAATGCCTTGTTGTTAGCTTCTGATTTTTAATTAAACCTTGCCATTTTAACGTAAATCCCCGACGCCAACCATAGAAGTTTTTAACTGCTTGATTTCGTCTCTTAATTGTGCCGCCAATTCAAAGTCCAGATCCTTGGCCGCCCGATACATTTTTTTCTCCAAGGCTTTGATTTGACTTGCCAATTCGGCCGGTGTCAGCGCCTTAGCAGGTCGGGCAGAATACCGCCCTTCCGATTCGGCAACTTGTTTTTGATTAACCGACCTACCGGCCTTACTTGCATAAGGCGAATCCTCGAGAATATCGGTGACTTTTTTATTCAACGCCTGAGGCGTGATGCCCAGTTTTTCGTTATGGGCAATCTGTTTCGCTCGCCGCCTTTCTGTCTCGTCAATCGCCTTTTTCATCGAAGCGGTGATTTTGTCGGCATAGAGAATCGCTTTACCGGCGACGTTACGGGCCGCACGCCCGATTGTTTGAATCAAAGATCGCTCTGAGCGCAAAAAGCCCTCTTTGTCGGCATCCAATATTGCCACCAAAGACACCTCCGGGATATCCAGCCCTTCACGCAGCAAGTTGATCCCCACCAATACATCAAACTCACCCAGGCGTAAATCCCGGATGATCTCGATCCGTTCAACCGTATCGATGTCCGAATGCAGATATCTGACCCTCACCTGGTGCTCTTCCAGATATTCGGTCAAATTTTCCGCCATGCGTTTGGTCAAGGTTGTCACCAGCACCCGTTCACTCTGGTCGACCCGCAAACGAATCTCTCCAAGCAGATCGTCAACCTGAGTCAAGGCCGGACGCACCTCTAGCTCAGGATCCAACAGGCCAGTCGGCCTGACAACCTGTTCAACAATTTTCGATTGGTGTTCGGCCTCGTAATTTCCCGGTGTCGCCGAGACGAAAATGGTTTGCGGCATGATTTTCTCAAATTCATCAAACCGCATCGGTCGGTTATCCAGAGCCGAGGGCAGACGGAATCCGTAGGTCACCAGGTTTTCTTTACGCGACCGGTCGCCTTTATACATGCCACCAATCTGAGGAATGGTCACATGGCTCTCATCGATAAACATCAACGCATCTTTGGGCAGGTAATCCAACAGGGTCGGTGGCGGCTCGCCTTCATTCCGGCCGGACAAATAACGCGAATAGTTTTCGATTCCGGAACAATAGCCCAACTCCTGCATCATCTCGATGTCCAACCGCGTTCTCTCTTCCAGTCGCTGGGCTTCGACCAGCTTGTTCAAAGAACGCAAGGCATCCAAACGTTCTTTCAGCTCCTCTTTCACCTGATCGATGGTTTGCAAGATACGCTCTCTCGGCGTCACATAGTGAGACTTGGGGTAGACGGTAATGCGTGTCGGACGGCTCAAGACCTCTCCGGTCAACGGATCGAACCAGGCCAAGGACTCCACCTCATCATCAAACAACTCGATGCGCACGGCAAACTCTTCCGCTTCGGCCGGAAAGACATCAATCACGTCCCCACGCACACGGAAGGTTCCTCGCCAAAGTTCCATGTCATTACGGGCATATTGCATCGTCGACAGCTGCTGCAAAATATCTCGCTGGGAGACAGTGTCTCCCAAACGTAATTGCAGGATCATTTTCAGATACTGGTCCGGATCCCCCAAACCATAAATTGCCGAAACCGTCGCGATCAGGACAACATCTCTCCGTTCCATCAACGCCTTCGTGGCGGACAATCGCAACTGTTCGATCTGATCGTTGACAGAAGAATCCTTGGCAATATAGGTATCCGAAGCCGGCACATAGGCTTCCGGCTGGTAGTAATCATAATAGGAAACGAAATACTCCACCGCGTTGTTCGGGAAAAACCCTTTCATTTCGCCATAAAGCTGGGCTGCCAGAGTC
>JAWVWZ010000213.1:0-3297 GCA_033723505.1 Hydrogenovibrio sp. | reverse complement strand
TCAACTTCGGCCGCCGTTAATTCACTGTTGGCACCGATGACATCCAGTCCATCAACCTCCGAGGCGATTGCAACATCTTTGGCCTTCTCATCGCCGATCAGCAAATCGTAGGCGGAGACCTCCAGTGCATCCTTGTCGATTCCGATCGCGACCGTGGTGTTGCCCTGAGGATCCAGATCAACCAATAACACCCGCTTTTTCATTCGAGCCAAGGCAGATGAAAGATTCACACTGGTCGTGGTTTTACCCACTCCGCCTTTCTGATTTGCTATCGCAATAATTCTGCCCATAACTCCCTGAATATCCTATGATTTTTGCACTTTAACCAAAGTTCTCTCTGCGGACAATTCCGGCACATGCAAATCAAAAACTTGCATTATTTTAGCAAAATTGGGGGGCGTCGCCACTTCATCTTCAGTTTTTTGCGATTTCATCGCCCACCAGTAGCCGCCATCCCTCAACAGATGCTGTGTCCAGTTCAACATATCATCCAATGAAGCGAAAGCTCGGGAAATCACACCATCGTATAACGGCGTTGGCTGATACAACTCAACCCGCTGATGAATCACCTCTGTCCGCTCCAGGCCGAGCTCCGCTTTTGCCTGAATCAAAAAGCGGGTTTTCTTGCTGTTACTGTCCAGCAGGTCGATCTGTCTTTCGGGAAACAGGATCGCCAGTGGAATCCCCGGCAGTCCCCCACCCGTACCAACATCGATCAATCGTTCGCTGTCCACAAAAGGGGCAACCGACAGGCTGTCCAATATATGTTTGATGAACATTTCATCCGGGTCGCGAATCGCTGTCAGGTTATAAACCCGGTTCCACTTCTGCAGCAACCCCAAGTATTGCACCAATTTCTGCCAGGCTGCCTCATTCGCCGGCAACCCTAACAACTCCGACGCCTGCGCCAGCCTTTCAATATATCGCCCTGACATCTTAAGCAACCGTCTTCGCCGACTGGCGGTGTTTTTTTATATAGACCAATAAAATCGAGATCGCTGCCGGTGTCACACCAGAAATGCGCGAAGCCATACCGATGGTTTCAGGACGATGATCGCGAATTTTCTGCTTCACTTCGTTCGACAAACCGGAGATCTTATCCAAATCCAAGTCGGCGGGAATCTTGACATCTTCGGAACGGCGCAATTTATCGATATCCTGTTTTTGTCGCTCGATATACCCTGAATACTTCGCCTCGATTTCGATCTGCTCGATCACCTGCGGATCTGCAATTGCCTCGCCAAACATCTCCATCGTCGCCAATGAGCGATAGGCAACATTTGGACGCTTCAACAATTCGAACAACGTCTGTTCCTTACTCAACGGCAAATCCATCAAGCTTTCCGCCTTTTTCGCTTCCGCATGCTGCGGATAGATCCAGGTTGCCTTCAAACGGGCCACTTCCTTCTCCAGCTGCTCCATTTTGCGCTCATAAGCCGCCCAGCGTTCGTCATCGATCAACCCCAGCTCTCTGCCGATGGGTGTCAAACGCTGATCCGCATTGTCTTCGCGCAACATCAATCGATATTCGGCGCGGGAAGTAAACATCCGATAGGGCTCATTGGTGCCAAGCGTAATCAGGTCGTCGACCAGAACCCCCATATAGGCTTCGTCGCGACGAGGATACCACTGGGCTTTTTCCTGCGCCGCACGCGCCGCATTCAAACCGGCCAACAACCCTTGCGCACCGGCTTCTTCATAACCGGTGGTGCCGTTAATCTGACCGGCAAAGAATAAACCATTGATCGCCCGGGTCTCCAGCGTCGGCTTCAACCCCCTCGGGTCGAAGTAATCATATTCGATCGCGTAACCGGGGCGCATAATCCGCGCATTTTCCATTCCCTTCATTGAACGCACGATTTGCAACTGAGTATCAAAAGGCAGGCTGGTCGAAATCCCGTTCGGATAAAGCTCGATCGACGTCAAGCCTTCCGGCTCGATAAAGACCTGGTGCCGATCCTTATCGGCAAAGCGCATGACTTTATCCTCGATCGACGGGCAATAGCGAGGGCCGACACTGTCGATTTCGCCGACATCGGAATACATCGGCGACTGGTCCAGAGAGGCTCGAATCACATCATGCGTCTGTTCATTGGTGTAAGTGATATAACAAGGAAGTTGTTGAGGATGCATTGAAGGCTTCCCCATAAACGAGAATACCGGCACCGGATCATCTCCCGGCTGAATCTGCATGGCATCGAAATCGACGGTGCGCGCATCAATCCGCGGCGGTGTCCCGGTTTTCAAACGCCCGACCGGCAAATCCAATTCGCGCAGTTTTTCGGCCAAACGATTGGCCGGTTCGTCCCCGGCGCGTCCACCTTCGTAATTCTGTAAGCCGATATGAATGCGGCCCGCCAAAAAGGTCCCGACCGTCAAGACGACTTGGGGAGCATAAAACTTCAGCCCCATCTTGGTCTCGACACCAATGACCTTATCACCTTCCAGAATCAGGTCTTCCGCAGGCTGCTGAAAGATGAACAGATTTGGCTGGTTTTCCAAACGCGTGCGGATTGCCTGACGATACAACACCCGGTCTGCTTGGGCGCGAGTCGCACGAACCGCCGGACCTTTGGAAGCATTCAAAGTCCGAAACTGGATTCCGGACTCATCGATTGCCAGCGCCATGGCGCCGCCCAGCGCATCAATCTCTTTGACCAGATGCCCCTTGCCGATTCCGCCAATGGCCGGGTTGCAGGACATCTGCCCCAAGGTGTCGATATTATGGGTCAACAAGAGCGTTTTCACGCCCATTCTTGCAGAAGCCAACGCCGCTTCCGTACCTGCGTGTCCACCGCCAACGACAATGACTTCATAATTGGTCATACCGCTATCCATTCATCTTCACCTAAAATCGTCAATAAAAACAGCCAATTATAACATGAATGCAAGATCGTTTTTTTTAGAAAAATGCTTATCAAGCACTAAAAATACTGCGATAATAAGTCTACTGCAACCTACAGGGAGTTGAATCCTATGAAAACACCTCTTCGCTTACTGTTCGCCCTTGCCACCACAATCTTATCGACGACCAGCTGCTCAACCACTCCACCCAAAAGTGTGATGAACATCCAAGCCGGTGAAAAATTCATTCTGAACCAGCCGATCAAGATCAAACCGAATTCAACACGGACGTTTATCCAATTCGGAAAAGTCACCAGCCGCAGTGCATTCAGTCGTTTTGACCAGCACTGCGAATTGGAAGTGAAAGACCTGAAAGACACGACTCAGACAATCGTTCCGGACACCTTCATCATCAACGATGTGCGCATTGACGTCATGCAAATTGCCAAAAAC
>JAWVWZ010000212.1:0-3365 GCA_033723505.1 Hydrogenovibrio sp. | reverse complement strand
AGTTTGTGCGCCATGTATTCAACAAAACGTGACTTACCACACCCTGTCGGCCCTTTCAGCATCATCGGCATTCTGGAAGCATAAGCGGATTCGAACAACTCTACTTCGTCTGAGACCGGCTGATAAAAAGGTTCATCTTTAATCAAATATTGTGATGGATCGAGTGCATTGATTTCTGACATATCATTTTCTCCATTTTCAAAACTTTTAGAGTTAACCACTTAGAGTCGTGACGAAATGATTAAGTCTAAAACAGTTGAAAAAATACCAGCTAGTTTCGGGGCTAGCTGGCCGTTTCATCTATGCAAGAGGTAAGAAAAATGCACAGATAAACCTGGTTGGAAGCAGCGACTTTAACGGCTGCTTCCGGAATTGGGTTCGGTTTCCGGAAAGCTTTTGGCGAATCCGGAACCGACGCCCGCCCCCGAAGGCACGGGCGCTTTAACGTTCATTCAGGCTTCCGAAGCCGGAAGCGATAGAGTGAACGACTTAGATGTCACCACGCTTAACAAGCATGTTGGCACCTTGAGACTGTGCATAGTTATCATAACCAATCAAACGAACATGGTTGTTTGGGTTGGCTTTGATACAAGCATCAAGTTCAGCCAATACTGCATTCGCATCAGTTTCACCGAACATTGGAAGCTTCCACATATACCAGTAGTAAGAGAAAGCGTTCTCTGGCTCAGTATGCTCAACGGCTGGGTTCCAACCTTTGCTGATGATGTACTCAACTTGAGCTTTGATTTGATCGTCAGTCATTTTCGGAAGGTATGAGAAAGTCTCAGCCTTACGTGACTTAGGATCAGATAGTCTTGATGGATAGTCTTGTACTTGACTCATGATTAGTTCTCCTGATTTCTTAGATTACTTGTGGCTAACATCAAGCTTGTCAACAGTATCGAATTCGAACTTGATTTCTTTCCAAGTTTCCATTGCGATCTTAAGCTCTGGGCTGTGCTTAGCTGCTTCAGTCAGAATTTCTTTACCGACTTTCTCAACTTCTTTCCCTTCGTTACGAGCTTGTACACAAGCTTCAAGTGCAACACGGTTAGCCGCGGCACCAGCAGCGTTACCCCATGGGTGACCTAGCGTACCACCACCGAACTGAAGAACGGAATCATCACCGAAGATAGAAACCAATGCAGGCATGTGCCATACGTGGATACCACCAGAAGCTACCGGTAGAACACCAGGCATCGCGCCGAAGTCTTGGTCGAACATGATACCGCGAGAACGGTCTTCTTCGATGAAGCTGTCACGCATTAGATCGATCCAACCTAGAGTCGCTTCACGGTCACCTTCCAACTTACCAACAACCGTACCAGAGTGTAGGTGGTCACCACCAGATAGACGAAGTGCTTTCGCCAATACACGGAAGTGAATACCGTGGTGTGGGTTACGGTCGATTACACCGTGCATCGCGCGGTGAATGTGAAGAAGAACGCCGTTATCACGACACCAGTTAGCAAGACCTGTGTTTGCAGTGAAACCACCAGTCAAGTAATCGTGCATGATGATCGGAGAACCGATTTCTTTAGCGAATTCAGCACGCTTGTACATTTCTTCCGGAGTCGGAGCAGTAACGTTCAAGTAGTGACCTTTACGCTCACCTGTTTCCGCTTCTGCCTTATCGATAGCTTCCTGACAGAATAGGAAACGATCTCTCCAGCGCATGAATGGTTGAGAGTTTACGTTCTCATCATCTTTGGTGAAGTCAAGACCACCACGAAGACACTCATAAACCGCACGACCGTAGTTCTTAGCAGAAAGACCCAACTTAGGCTTGATTGTACAACCCAACATCGGACGACCGTATTTATCCATTTTGTCACGCTCGACCTGGATACCGTGTGGTGGCCCACCGCAAGTCATAACATAAGCTAGCGGAACACGAACGTCTTCCAAACGCAAAGAACGAAGAGCTTTAAAGCCGAATACGTTACCAACCAAAGAAGTGAAAACGTTTACAACAGATCCTTCTTCGAAAAGGTCGATCGGATAAGCGATGAACGCATAAAATGCAGAATCGTCACCTGGAACGTCTTCAATTCTGTAAGCACGACCTTTATAATGGTCAAGGTCTGTTAACAAGTCAGTCCATACAGTTGTCCATGTACCTGTTGAAGATTCAGCCGCTACCGCTGCTGCAACTTCTTCACGAGGAACACCTGCTTGAGGAACTACTTTGAAACACGCCAAGAAATCAGACTCTTTTGGCTGATATTCCGGCATCCAATAAGTTTCGCGGTATTCTTTTACACCCGCGTTATATGTTTTTGCCATTTTTCACCTCTTTGTTTAAATGAAATAGGTTTAAGTTAGCTGAAAAAAATCTCTGCCGTTTGTCGAAAAAAACATCCGTCAGCGATTTCAGTTGTGCCCAGTTTACAGAAAAAAACCCCCTCAGCCAGTCAGTAACTTTTATATAATTCATATACAATTAGTTATGAAAAACAGCTCAAACCCGCTATTTACCTATGTTTTTAATAACGGACTTGTACCAAAAAAAGGGAAACAAAAGTGCAAAACCTCCATTTGACAGCCCAACAAATTCGTATTTTCGAGGCCGTTGCCCGCAATAAAAGCTATACAAAAGCGGCGGAAGAACTCTTTCTGTCACAACCCGCTGTCTCGATTCAAGTCAAACGCATTGAAGAAAATAATGATGTGAAATTGATTGAAGTTGTCGGGAAAAAGCTTTATCTGACTCGTTCAGGCGAGCATATGTATAAAAGTTGTCAAAAGATTCTTGATGAATTGAAAGACCTGAATATCAGCATCAAGTCTTCTCAGCAGAAAATCGAAGGCGAATTATCAATGGCCGTGGTCACGCCTGCGAAATACTTTATGCCCTATATATTGAAGTCTTTTCTTAACCGTTATCCGAATGTGATTCCAAGAATCACCGTCATCAACCGACGACGCATCATCGACGAGTTGAAAAACAATCAATATGACCTGTCGATTATGGGACGGGTGCCGGAAGAATTGAAAATGGATGCTTTTCCGTTTTTCAAAAGTGAACTGGTGGTAATCGCCCCCGCAAAACACCCTTTGGCAAAAGCCAAACAAGTGACCATCGCAGATCTGGCCAATGAAAACGTGCTGCTCAGGGAAAAAGGTTCCGGCATCCGGATCGCCATGGAAGAACGATTTGCTGAAGAAGGTTTCGAGCTTAAGCCCTATATGGAGCTCGGCAGTACCGAGGCGATCAAGCAGGCGGTGATGGCCGGTTTAGGCATTTCGGTCATTCCGAAGCAAGCGGTTCGCATCGAATTGAAATCCGGCCATCTGGAAATTCTGAATGTGGAAGGTTTCCCGATCAAAAGAGACTGGTATGTGGCCAAAATTCAGGACAAGGT
>JAWVWZ010000211.1:0-3367 GCA_033723505.1 Hydrogenovibrio sp. | reverse complement strand
GTCTATCTCTCCGGCCAGATCGCCTTGATTCCGGAAACCATGGAGCTTCGGGAAGGCGATATTTCCGAACGAATCCATCAGGTTTTCAAAAACTTGACCGCCGTTTGTGAGGCGGCAGGCGGGTCTTTGCAGGACATTGTCAAACTGAACATTTTCCTGACCGATCTCAGCCATTTCACAACCGTCAATGAAATCATGGCGGAATATTTCCAACAGCCGTATCCTGCACGCGCTGCCGTCGGTGTCAAAGAGCTGCCGAAAGGCACGGATGTCGAAATGGACGGTGTCATGCAATTGAGCGCTTATTAAGCCGGCTTGAAGATCTCGAACAGATGACCGGGCGTGAGCGGAACATTGGAAACCACCTCTTCAGGTGGTTTTTTTCTATTTTACTCTGGTCGGTGCTGGTCACCGGCGCTGCGGCGAACTCGCCCGTCTGGAAAATCACCCAAGGCGACAAAACGCTCTACCTGGCAGGCACCATCCACTTATTGTCCAAACAGGATTATCCCCTGCCTTCCGGCTATGAAACAGCTTACCGTCATGCCAACGGGCTTGTCTTCGAGACCGACTTGCGACAAACGCAAACGCCCAGATTCCAGCAGCACCTGATGATGCAAATGCGTTACCCTTATGGAGAAACCCTGCAGCAATACCTGTCTCCCAAGGTTTACCGAAAACTGGTTCACCACCTGAAACAATACGGTATCGACATTCGTGACATGAAGGATTATCGTGCCAGCCTGATGTCGATGACCTTAACCATTCTGGAGTTGAAAAAACTGGGAATGGCCGGCACCGGCGTCGATAAATATTATGCACAAAAGGCCATTCGCGATAAAAAACCCATTCTGGGGTTGGAAACTCCGCAGGAACATATCCGTTTTATGGCAACCATGGGACAGGGGCACGAAGATGCAATGATTCTTCACAGCTTGGAAGAAACGCAGGATCTTCCACACATCATGCACACCATGAAGACCTATTGGCGCACGGGAAACCTTAAAGGTTTCGACAAGGAAGTGCTCACGCCGTTTAAAACCGAATTTCCCAGTATCTATCGCTCGCTTATCGTCCAAAGAAATCAAAACTGGCTGCCGAAAATCAAATCTTTGATCGCAACAACACCGATCGAACTGGTCATGGTCGGCAATTTGCATCTGGTCGGCCGACAAGGCCTCTTGCATCAGCTTGCCGCCCAAGGTTATCAGATCCAGCAATTGCCTTGATGGTCGAACGAGCTTCTAACCGAAATCTGCCAGGCTGGGGTATGATAATCACCATGATTGACACAGAAACGAGCACATCCACCCAATATGCTGGCTGAACAAAAATTAACATCGCTGAAAGGCGTCGGTGAAAAACAAGTGGAAAAGCTGAACCGGCTTGGGCTGTTTGTCGTTCAGGATCTGCTTTTTCACCTGCCGTTGCGGTATCAGGACAAGACCCGGCTCACCCCGATCACCAACCTGCATATCGGACAGGAAGCCCAAGTCGAAGGCGAGATCATCAGCCACCACCTCACCCAAAGCCGCAACAGCAGCCTGATCGTTAAAATCGTCGATGCCACCGGCCAAATGCTCAGTTGCCGGTTTTTCCACTTCCACTACCGTCAGGCACAGCAATTCAAACGCGGACAAAGGCTCCGTGCCTATGGCGAAGTGCGCCCCGGCCCCGGCGGACTGGAAATGGTTCACCCGGCCTATCAACTGTTTACGCCGGACCAGTCTCCGCCACTAGACTCGACGCTGACACCGGTTTATCCGACAACAGAAGGATTGGGACAGACATCCATCCTGAAACTCATCAAACAAGCGATGACATTGTTAAAGCAATACCCGCTGGATGAAATCCTGCCGGAGAGTTTATTGAGGTCGCTGGAATTACCACCGATCAATCAGGCGTTATTGACGCTGCACCAACCTCAAGCCGAAGATAACCTTATCCAGATCCAGCAATTCGAGCATCCCGCGCAAAAACGTCTGATTTTCGAAGAATTGTTAACTTCCCAACTGGGGTTACAATTAATTCGACAAACAGAAAAACAGTTTTCCGCCCCCGTTTTTCCGCCCAGTCAGATGGCGAATGCGCTTTTGGCCTCCTTGCCTTTTGAGTTGACCGGAGCCCAGAAACGGGTTTTAGCCGAAATCCAACAAGACCTGAACCTCCCCCATCCGATGCAACGCCTGGTACAAGGAGATGTCGGCTCCGGGAAAACCGTCATAGCTGCGCTGGCAGCCATCCAAGCAGCGGAAACCGGCTATCAGGTCGCCGTCATGGCGCCGACCGAAATTCTGGCAGAACAACACCTGAACCATTTCAGCGAATGGTTAATGCCTCTCGAGATCGAAACTGCCTGGCTCAATGGTCGAATGAAAGCCGCCGAGCGACGTCATATGCAGCAACGAATCACCTCCGGAGCCGCCAAGGTAATTATCGGTACACACGCACTTTTTCAGGAGTCGGTCGAATTCTCCAAACTGGGACTGGTGATTATCGATGAACAACACCGGTTCGGCGTACATCAACGCCTGGCGCTTCATGAAAAAGGCAAATCGAAAGAGGAGCCTTCAATTACGGAAACCCACCCTCACCAGCTGATCATGACAGCGACCCCGATTCCCAGAACTCTGGCCATGTCGGCCTATGGCGACCTGGATTTATCGGTCATTGACGAGTTGCCGCCGGGGCGCAAACCCATTGACACCGCCGTGCTTAATAACAGCAAGCGCTTCGAAGTGATGGAGCATCTTTATGCACAATGCAAACAAGGCGTGCAGGCCTATTGGGTTTGCCCATTGATCGAAGAATCCGAACTGTTACATGCACAGGCGGCCGAAGTGACCGCCCAACAGTTTCGCGATCATTGGCCGGATTTGCGTGTCGGTCTGATTCACGGTCGTTTGAAAGGGGAAGAGAAAGCCCGCATCATGAACGACTTCAAAGCACATCATCTGGATGTATTGGTGGCGACCACTGTCATTGAAGTCGGCGTCAACGTTCCGAATGCCAGTTTAATGATTATCGAAAACGCTGAAAGACTGGGGCTGGCTCAATTACATCAATTGCGTGGACGGGTCGGGCGTGGCTCGAAAAAAAGCCATTGCGTGCTGCTTTACCAACCGCCTTTGGGAGAGACCGGCAAAGCGCGCCTCAATATCATGCGTGAAACCAACGATGGTTTTAAAATTGCCGAAGAGGACTTGAAGATCCGCGGCCCGGGCGAAATTCTAGGCACTCGACAAACAGGCGGACTGCAATTCCGAATTGCCGATCTCAAACGCGACCAGCACTGGATTCCAACCGTCAAGCATGCAGCAGAACGCCTAGCGGTTGACGCACCGGAGTGCATTACGCTCTTGCAATC
>JAWVWZ010000210.1:0-3369 GCA_033723505.1 Hydrogenovibrio sp. | reverse complement strand
ATTTGAGACCGACCCAACGCCAAGCCCTGTAATATTGAAGCCAAACAGTTTTTCAAATTCTTGTTCATATCATCTGATCAATTTGAGTAATATAGAAAAATAACGTTTTTAAATGACCCTTATTTTTTCATGCACAGATTGAGTTCACTGACCCTTTATCGCACATTGGCACTGGTTATCGCCCTGTTGACGACCCACGTCGCCACGGCTCAAACCGTGTCCATCGGAGTTCTCAACCAGCATCACGACCATCAGGAAGACGCTTTCTGGTCACAAACGGCTCAATATCTGTCTAAAACCCTTCCCGGCTATAACTTCACAATCAAACTCATGGGACTGGAGTGTTTGAACCAGGCCATTGAAAAGCAACAGCTGGCATTCGTCATCACCAATCCGGCCCATATCGTCGCATTGCAAAAGACAGAGGATGTCCGACCGATTGCAACCTTGCAAACACGTTATCAAAATCAGGTGTCCAGCTATCTGGGAGCCGTGCTCATTGCCCGTGCCGACAGAAGCAAACTGAAACGCTTGTCTGATCTGAAAAACCAAAGCGTGATGGCGGTATCTCCTGCCGAGTTCGACGGTTATCAAATCATTCAACGGGAACTCTTGCTGGCGGGCTTATCTCCTGAAAAGGATTTTTTCGAGATGCTGTTTACCAATGGCTCGCAAAAAAATATCGTGAAAGCGATTTTAAATGGCGAAGCGGATATTGGCATTATCCGTTCGGGCGTTTTGGAAAGCATGATTGCCCACAAAGAACTCAAGCCGGGAAAAATCAAAATCATTCACCCGCAAACCGCCCCCCACTATTTGCCTTTGCACAGCAGCAGCATGCTCTACCCCAACTGGTCAGTCGTAAAGTTAAACCATACCGAAATTGCCTTGGCTCGGCAGGTCGCCATCACCTTAAAAAACATGCCGAAACATTCGTCAAATCTTTCCTTTGATGCACATTACGGCTGGACACAACCGGCAGATCTGGACACGGTCAACGGCTTGCTGCAAGCGTTAAAGCTTCCGCCTTACGAACCGTCCAAAGAAGCGAGCCTGACACAAATTCTGCAAGAGCACGAGTCAGTCGCATTACTGATACTGACGTTCATATTGGTGCTCACCGTCTTCACCATCCGTTTAAGTCATGTCAACCGAAAACTGGCGGCTTCCCAATCGGAGCTGGCAAAACACCGTGACAACCTTGAACAACAGGTCATCGAAAGAACCAAAGAGCTCTCTTCGGTTAACCGGGCATTGGAACAAGACATCCAGGCCCGTGAAGCCATAGAGGAAACCCTGCGCCGAAGTCGTTCGGCACTTCAGGGGTTCTATGAAATCACCGTCAACCCGGAGTTGAGCCAACACGAAAAACTGACCGAACTGATCAAACTCGCCCGCAATCATTTTGGTATGGACGCGGCGTTTCTGTACAAAATCCCGCCATCGGAATTAGGGGCAGACCAACAACACTTTGCTTTGTGTGTGGCGGATGGTGACTCCTCGATGGAAGCAGATTTTCTGGCCAATGTGCCGATACAGTTCGATAAAAATGAATCCGGAGAGATCAAGTGCGTCAAAAACGAACGGGACAACAAATGCTACATCAGTTTGTATGTCATGGTGGAAAACACCCCGCACTGCTTGCTGGCTTTTGTCGGCAACAGCAAGCTGAACCCGAACATCGCTCAGGTGGATCAGGAATTGTTGCGCCTGTTGTCTCAATGGATCGGCGCCAGCATTGAAAGACAAACGATTGAAGACGAGCGGGAAAAGTATCGCTCTCAGTTGGGCAAAGTTACCCGTTTGTTTACCGTCGGAGAAATTGCCTCCGGTCTGGCACATGAGATCAACCAGCCGTTAACGGCTTCGATCAATTACATAAGCGGTTCGCTGAGAAGGCTGGAAGAGACGTCAGATACCCACATCAAAACCGGCCTGCAACGCTCACTGGACAGTTTGAACCAGGCGACGCAAATCATCCGCCGCATGAGAGACTTCGTGCAAATGGGCATCCACCGGGAAGACACCTTTGATCTTGTTCCATTGATCAAACGCGTTTTAGACCTGCTGGAAACCGAATATGGCCAACAAACCATCTCGCTGAAATCGGCCGGAACGGATCACCCCGTTTTCGTGATTGGCGATCCGGTGCAAATCGAACAGGTGATTCTCAATTTGGCCCGCAATGCGATTGAAGCAACGTTGCTCCAAGCCGCCACTGCCAAAGAAGTCGTTGTCAGCTTGAAAAGCATTGACGATCAGGTGGAAATCTCCGTTTCCGACAATGGCCCCGGCATTGACGATAACGAACTGGAACACATTTTCGATGCCTTCCATTCCACCAAAACGGATGGCATGGGACTGGGGCTGGCGATCTGCCGAAGTATTATCGAAACACACAACAGCCGGCTGGATGCGCGGAACACCGACAAAGGCGCCGAATTCTTATTTAGGCTTCCCCATGTTTCAACGCCCGCTCCATCCACCACAAGACAAAGGAAGACATGATGAACCAGACACCTTGTGTTTATATCGTGGATGACGACCAACAGGTCAGAGAATCCCTGGAATGGTTGCTGGAAACCATCCATCTGCCGACCAAGTTGTATCGGAATGGTCAGGAATTCTTGGAGGATTTCACCGCAGGGCTTCCGGGGTGTGTGATACTCGATGTGCGCATGCCGAAAATGAATGGCATGGAACTGCACTTGGCGATAAAGCAGATAGACCCCAATTTTCCGGTCATTATTGTCACCGGGCATGCCGATGTCCCGATGGCGATTCGCGCGATGAAAGAAGGGGCGTTTGACTTTATCGAAAAACCCTACAACGACCAGCATATGTTGGAGCGCATCCAAGCGGCCATTGATGAATACAGCAGCCTGCGAAAAAACCATCAGCGCTCGCAAGCCTTGCAAAAACGCTTCGACTCTCTGTCAAAACGTGAACAGCAGGTGCTGCAAGGCATTCTTCAAGGCAAGCCGAATAAATTGATTGCCGATGAACTCTTCATCAGCATCAAAACCGTTGAAGTTCACCGCTCGAACCTGATGTCGAAGCTCGAAGTCAAAACCGTGACCGATCTGGTCCGGCTTGCCATCGAAGCGAAAAAAGACGGCGTCACACCTTGAGATTGCAACCTGATTAGGGTTAACCCTAATTTATTTCGGGATACTCCCAATTTTCTTTTCTCCTCCCGCTTTTTAAACTACTCATCAAAATAAACGACACAGGCAAAAACAAAACAACAGCCTGATGTTAAGAATAAACAGAGGAGTTTAAAAAAATGGGCCTAAATCGTCGTGAATTTCTTCACATGATGTCAATGGCAGCCGCGGCAGGCATGTTACCCGCATCGTCCTATGCCAT
>JAWVWZ010000209.1:0-3379 GCA_033723505.1 Hydrogenovibrio sp. | reverse complement strand
CCGACCGATGTGAAAGGTCAGAGTGATCCGTTGATCGTGATGAATGGCGATTTGTTGACCAAGGTGGATTTCCGTTCCCTGTTGGAGTTTCATCAAGAACACTCGAATTGCGTGACCACCTGTGTCCGGGAGTATTCTCACCAAGTGCCTTACGGAGTGATCGAAATGGAAGGCCCTTATATCAATCAACTGGTGGAAAAGCCCATCTACCGCTATTTCGTCAATGCCGGGATCTACTGTTTGTCTCCGCAGGTCCTAGCGAAAATTCCGGATAACGAATTCTTCGACATGCCGACGCTGGTGGACGATCTGATTGCGGATGAACAGAAGTCGGGCGGTTTCCCCTTGACGGAATACTGGATGGACATTGGTCACATCCCGGATTATGAACAGGCGCAGGCGGACTACGAGGTGTATTTCAAGTAACGTCCTGAACCAAATGCCATAAAAAAAGCCGACAATGTCGGCTTTTTTTATGGACAGAAAGTCCCGGTCAGTTTTTCGGCTGGGTCGCCAGATTCATCAGTTCGTCGGCCACCGGGTTATTCGGTTCCAACTCCCGGATTTTCTGGATGGCATTGATGGCCTCTTCATAGATTTTTAAATGAATCAACAGCTTGGCCACTTTGATCCAGGTGGCGGTATCGTCGTCGTGCTGTTGCAGATAATGGAAATAGATTTCCACCGCACTCGGGCCGTCGCCCATCGCCGCGACAATGTCGGCGTAAGCGACAAAGAAGTCGTCGGAATAGTGGGTCAGGACTTCCAGAGTATTGAGCGCGTTTTCGTAATCCTTTTTCTTCAAAGAGATGTTCAGTACCCGTTTCAGTCCTTCCAGCAGCAGTTTATGATCCTGGATTTGAATAAAGTGTTCCACTGCCGCATCGGGCATTTCTTTCAACTCGTAAAGGTAGCCGGTTCCGATATGACACAAATCATCGGAATAAGGCAGGTCTTTTTCGGCGATGTGGTTGATCAGGTCTTCCAGTTCATAGACACGGTGCTCGGCAAAATAACGGTTGATGCGTTCATAGAGCGCGCCGATATTATCGCCTTGCGACTTCAGTTGTTGGCTGAGTTTGGTTTCCGTGCGATGCAACTCTTCCTGGAAAACCTCCAGTAATGTGTTAACTTCGACCTGCTGTTCTTCCGTCAAGTCGTCAAGCGACAGGCCGTTCATTTTCAGCCAAACGCGCGGGCGACCTTCTTCATTGTATTCCCGCCATTTTTCTACCAGCTTAGCAAAAGACTTGGCGCCTTTGGTTTCGTTGATGCGATGGTTGAGGCGGGTGATGGCCGTCTCAATGGATTTTCGCAGCGGGATGGCGGAGTTGATGACCCCGCTGAAATAATGGATGAACGAGTTTTTGATATCGTCACGCGTCATGTCATCCTGTTTGATGCTCGGATCCATAAAGTCTTTATAGGCCTTGATGGAATAATTGAAGACAAACTCCGCATGTTCGCCCATGATTTGATTGGTTTTTTGTTGCGTGGTGATGATTTCCTGGGTCAATTTATCGGTTTCATCCAGGTTTTTGAACAGCATTTTTGCAATTTTCTTGCCGTTTTTCGCTTCTTTAACGACCTCTTTGCACAGGTCCCGCATTTCCTGGCAATAGCTTTTCGCATACTTTAGATGGTCCTTGTAGCTGGACAGATCGAATGACAGTGTGTCTTTGATTTGGGTAATCGACGATGTTTTGTCGGTTTCGGGCAAGGTGATCTTGTCGGTTTCACTGTATTCGACATTTTCCATCAGTGCCGTTTCCGGACTGAGTGTATAAAACTGACTGCCGAAGAATTCATTTGAATAGGCCACCAGCTCTTCCATTCCTTGTCTTGCGTTGGCAAAACTCGGGGTGGTTTCGGCGATTCGGCCGGAGTAGGTTTTCACCCGGTTGGTTGCCGTATCCAGATATTTCCCGGTTTTGGACTCAACACTTTCAGATTCATAGCTTTTACCGTTTTCCCCATAGCAAAAGTCAACGCCTGAAAAAATGATCTGCTTCGACCCCAGGTAACCGGCCACGGAGGCCATGGTGTTGGTGACGGTCGGGCCGACGGTGGTCAGGTTTTCGGGTTGTTCGTGCGTGGTATCCACCCAGGGAAACATGAGTCCAAGGTAGGCATGCAGGCCGTTCCATTCTGAGATGAGTTTACTGTTGGCATTGTTCGAATGGACCAAAATGGCCGAGTCGTCAAACTGAAGGATTTGTTTACTGTTGTCGTAACTGACCTCGTGAGGGTCGACCGAGACGAAGAAATCGGGTTGGATGCCTTCTTTTTTCAAACGGTTGGCAATTCGAGCCGCGGCAAAAATGACCAGTTTATTCTGGTTCTCTTTAATCCAGTCGATGCTGTCGTCCAGAGAGGGGCCGCCTCCCATAATGACGGAGGTCATTCCCTCTAATGATCGCCCTAGAGAAGAGAGCGGCGTCGTGTTGGATGCCAGATTTCTAAGTTGGCTGTCCACGAAAATATTGTTGATGGCATAACCACTTTCTGAAGACGCAAAGATGTTATATCGGTCGAGAGATTCTTCCCAGTGGGCGGTGTAGAGGTCGCTGTGCCCATCAATCACCGCAAGTGAACGTAACAGCATATAGCGGTTGTGCGAGACGTGATCCGTATACAGGTCGGACAGTTCGCCGAAGTCCATTTCCATCGGTTGCAAATCGATGACGTCTTCGTCGATCTCGATATTTTTTTGAATGTATTCGATGATTTCCGGGCGCTCCATAATAATGTATTGGCGCCCTCTGCCGGTATGGAACTTTTGCAGATAGGGAATTAAAAGACCGGAGTCGGACCCCACAATGATAAAGAGCATGTTGTCGACGTCCAGGGTTTTATTGAACACCTTATTGAAAGTTGAGGTCGCGCCGACGGTGTCAAAGGCTTTTTGGTTGATTTCCTGAAAGTAGTGGTCGCCAAAAGCATTGGTGTAGAGGTTCTGTGTGTCTATTGTTTCCATATCTCTCAAATTTTTTGTCTTTGAAAATAGGTAAAAACCGTTGTTTTTACTGATGTTACAAGGGGTAACAGGAAGTATGCCAAAAAAAAGTGAGAAAAAATGAAATTTTTTTCTAAAGCTTTATAAATCGCTGCCGTTACCCATATTGTATAAGTATTTCTTTGGTTTGGTCGAAAGGATGTTTTCGACGGAAATAGGCAAATTAAGAGGCATATAATTATGGCGATGGTAATTAATACAAACATGGGGGCGGAAAACGCCGTTCGTTTGTTGGATCGTTCTAACAAAGAAATGTCCACAGCGATGGAGCGTTTGACATCCGGTTTACGTATCAACAAAACAGCGGATGACGCGGCAGGTAAAGCGGTTGTAATGTCTATGACATCACAGGTTCGCGGGACT
>JAWVWZ010000208.1:0-3394 GCA_033723505.1 Hydrogenovibrio sp. | reverse complement strand
GTTTTGGAAATTCGGTCGAAGTGAACCCCTTGAATGCGTTTTGCCAGATAAGCATGCGAAATCAAAGGCTCGACCGGCACCTTGACGAAATCCGGATCTCCTAAATATTTAGCTCGGTCGGCATAGACCCGTTTTTCCAGTTCGGCATAAAAATGCGCCTGGACGGCAAGCTTCGATTCCCCTGCTTTCTCCGCTTTCGCTAACTGTTCATGGTAGGGGGTATCAAGCATCGCTTTCATTTTCAACAACTGTATGATCGCGACCCCGCCGGAACTCGGTGGTGGCGCGGATATCACCTGATACCCCTTCCAACTCCCTTTTACCGGTCGGCGCCACTTCACCTGGTAATCGGCCAGGTCTTTCAGGGTAATCAATCCTTTATGTGCCTGCATTTGCTTGACCAGCTTCATGGCTGTCGCTCCATGATAGAATTCATGTGCGCCGTTTTCCGCAATCTGTTTCAAGGTATTGGCCAAACGTGGCTGTTTGAAAACGGTTCCGGCTTTCAGTTGCCCGAAAAAGCGATTGAAATTCAACGGCTGTGCAGACTTGTCGGCAATCCATTTTTGATACCATTGTGCGGTTTCGACCAGTTCCGGCGGCACGACAAACCCGTCTTCTGCCAAACGGATGGCCGGTTTCAGCAGTCTCGCCCAAGGCACCGATCCGAATTTTTGGTGAGCGGCCCACATTCCCATGACGGTTCCCGGCACCCCCGATGCCTGATACCCCACCAGTGAACGATAGGGAATGACCTTTTTCTTCGCATCGAGATACATATCTCTGTTCGCCGCTAGTGGCGCTTTTTCACGGTAATCGAGAAAATAAGGGCGAGGACCGTCAGGAACGATCCCGCCGCCTTGGAAACGCGACGTTTCACTGGCGTATAACGTCATAAAGCCGCCGCCGCCGAGGTTCCCGGCTTCCGGATAAGTGACCGCCAGAACGAATGCCGATGCGATGGCCGCATCCACGGCATTGCCCCCGTCTTTCAAAATTTGCTCGGCGACTTGTGCACTGTATTTATCCGGCATCGCAATCGCCGCCTGGCCGGCGGAGACTGCTGGCAACCAAAATACAATAAAACAAATGAATAAGTGTTTAAGTCTGTTCGTCATCGTTATTTCTCCGGTCAGTCGTCGGCATCAAGCTTGCCAGGCGCCTGAGCGCAATAAAACTGGAAAAACTGCTTGGCAACCCGTCCACTGCGCCCGCCTCGGGCAGTCGCAAACCTGACGGCTTCAAGATGCAAAGTTTGCCGATCTACGGAAAGATTTTCGAATAAAGCATCGACCATTTGTAGATAGAGCGATTGGTCGGGCGCATAAAACGACAAGTTCAAACCGAAGCGATCCGCCAAAGAAAGCTTCTCTTCATTCGAATCGCTCAAATGAATCTCGCCGTTTTTTGACTGGGTGGTCGCCAGATTGTCTTGAAAGCGCTCCTTGACCAGATGTCGTCGATTGGAAGTGGCCACCATCAATAGGTTTTTGGGAGCCGCTTCGATTGAGCCTTCCATTAAAACCTTCAGATGGCGATAGCGGGTATCCCCTGTCTCAAAAGTCAAATCGTCGCAATAGATCAGGAAATACCAGGGTAGGTCGCGCAGTTGATCGATGATATCCGGCAAATCGGCGATATCCTGCTTTTCCAACTCGATTACGCGCAGTTTCCGGGACTGGTATTCATTTAATGCCGCTTTGACCAACGAAGATTTTCCGCTGCCCCTCGCGCCCCACAATAAAACATGGTTTGCTGACGCGCCATTTAGGAACCTTTCGAGGTTTTGGCGAAAAAGCCTTTTCTGGCGCTCAATGCCCAACAATTCGTCAAAGCCGATCTCATCCAAGTCATACACCCCTCGAAGACGCTCTTTTTTGGCGCGCCAGACCGCCGCGGGTGTTTTCTTCCAGTTGATTTTATCGGCATTTTTTCCCATCTTCCCATCCTTGAATCCGGTAATAAAAAAGCTCCAATCTCTCCCAGCCTGGCAGATTTTGGAGCTTTTCAATGCTTGCTTTCGTGCTTGACCTATTATTCGGTGCGATCCGTCACTTCTACCAGATGGTAACCGAACTGGGTTTTGATTGGTCCTTCCAAGGACCCCACTTCCGCCGAAAAGCAGACTTTATCGAATTCCGGTACCATCATCCCCGGACCAAACTGACCAAGATCGCCACCACTGCGACTGGAAGGACACTGCGAATTCTCTCTCGCCACATCGGCGAAATCCGCGCCATCCAAAATTTGCTGTTTCAGCGCCAATGCTTTTTCTTCGGTATCGACCAGAATATGTCGAGCGGTTGCCATTGCCATCTTACTCTCTCCTAAATTTTCGCGTTCAAATAGCCCTCATTATACCTAAACCGGCAATAAGATGAAAAGAAGGACGCGCTATGGGCAGGCCAGCTCAGAACTGTTTTCGCCAGCCTAAAAAGGTCACGGTATCCAGTGTATTCGACAAGATCGATAGTTTTAAGCTTTTCGTCGCCAAAGAAGCACTGACCCCTTCCAAGTGGCGTTCGGATGCAAGAGAATCCTTGACATAATATAAGCTGCCGTCGCCGACTGATACCGGGTGATAAAATCCGATGTCGGCATGATCCTGCTGTTGATACCCCAATACACCGAATTCAATCCCCTGCCATTGAGATTGATAACCGGCAAAATAGCGTCGACTGTCGATACGATAATCCTGCACCAGTTGCGCCCCCGGTTGTCGCTGCTCGGAATATTCAAAACCGGCGACCCAGCCGTTTTTCTCGAATTGTGACAACACTCCCACTAGGTTTTGCGCCTCGGCGCCGGAAAAATCCAAGCGACCGGAAGTCTGTAACCAATAGGGGTTGACCGTAAAGCCGTCATATTGGAGCTCGGCGCTGCCACCTTCACTGCGGGGTAACTGCATACGCCACTGCCCCTGTACGCTTTCGCGCGGAATCAGTGCATTGAAGCTTGCAGACACATCTCCCGCATTTACCTGAACACCGGCCTGGCCGATTGTCGTATTCGTCAGTTGTTGACGATAGTTTGACGCCAACCCCAAATAGAGCAACCCTTGGTTCACACGCGTATAACCGCCGCCTGAAGTTTGAAAGTGTGCGGAGACACCGGATGAAATCGATTGCTGCCACTGCCGCGGCTGCTCCTGTCCATGGGCAAAATCTCGGGTCAATTGATTCAATCCTGAGTCATAAGCCAAAACGGGCGTTTGAAAAGACAGAGTGAAATCTCGCCGGTAACCATCGACAAAAGCTGAAGAAACCGTCACGGGCGTGAAACCGGCTGGTAATGCAAAACTTGCCGAACTCAAGGGCACACTGGACGTACTGGAAATCGGAATACTCGTTTGACCAACCGGTGAAAAAGCCGCTTTCAAATCCACAACCCCCTG
>JAWVWZ010000207.1:0-3406 GCA_033723505.1 Hydrogenovibrio sp. | reverse complement strand
TCCTGAGCAGACAACTGCAACTGGCTGGCATGATATTGTGTCAGCGCATCCAGCGTTTCCGCAAAGGCTTTGCGAACCACATCCCGATAATTGATCAGCATCGCCTCTTTTTCGGCTTCGGAAATCTTCACCGCCGCCTTGCGCTTGCCATAATCAAAAATCGGTGCCGTCATCGATGCCGACGCATTCCAGGCAAATGCATTGTCTTTGAACAGGTTACTCAAAGATTCACTTTGCACCCCCAGAAAACCGGTCAGACTGATACTCGGGAAAAGCGACGCCCTCGCCACACCGATATCGGCATTAGAGGCGATCAACTGCTGTTCCGCCGCAATAATATCCGGGCGTCTGACCAACAGGTCCGACGGCATCCCGACCGGCACCGACAGAACCTGGTGATCTTCGAACTTTTCCCCTTCCGGAGCCTGACTTGCCTGCATAATTTTGGCCGGAGATTCTCCCAGAAGCACACTCAAAGCATGGCGTTGCAAATCGCGCTGTTCTCTTAATTTATAGAGAGACACTTCCACCGAGGCCAGTTCGGCTTCCGCTTGCTGTACGGAAAGCGGCGTAATGCTTCCCAGTCTTAACTGAGTCTTACGCAGCTCCAAGGCCTCTTTGCGGGAATTGACGGTATTTTCCGCCAACAGCACCGAATGGTCCAGCGCCCGCAAATTCAAATACGCTTTTGCAATGGCGGACGACACACTCAAATCAATCGCATCCCGATTGGCCTCGGTTGCTTTCAGGGTCGCCAGGGCCGATTTCTGGCTGGCATCGACGCGCCCCCAAATATCGACCTCATAACTCAGCAGACCTCCCAGCGAAAGGTGGTTGTAGCTCGCCCCCTGGTTCAACGGATAAGACTGATCACTGGTTTGATACCTTGACACTTCACCCGCCGCATTGATTTCCGGATAGCTCCCGGCATTGGCCTGCGTCAATAAGGACCGCGCCTGCTTCAAACGAATCACCGCTAGCTGAATATCCTTATTATGCTTTCGCCCCTGCTGGATCAATTGGTACAGCACCGGATCTCCCGACAGGGACTCCCACCACTGAGCTTCCGTCATCTTTGCACTCGCAACGGATTTCGGAAGCGATTGCTGCCACTGCTGAGGCATATCGATTTTCGGCTGCTCGTAGGTCGGTATTTGGCTACAGCCGGCAAACAGCAATGGCAACACCAAACCAAAAGACTTGATCATATTCGGATTGATTGGTTTTTTCATATTTGACAGACTCATGACTGCACATCCTTCGACGAATCCTGATCGGCTATTTTTTTCTTGGAAACAAATTCCGAGAAAGCCGCCACCCATCTAAAGAACATCGGAATAAACAAAGGCGCCAAAAAGGTCGCGGCAACCATTCCGCCGACAACCCCGGTCCCGACTGCATGACGTGCCGCCGCACCGGCTCCGGTACTCAACATCAAAGGCACCGCCCCGATGGTGAAGGCCAGAGAAGTCATCACAATCGGACGGAATCTCAATCTCGCCGCTTCTTGCGCAGCATCGACCAGACTCATCCCCTGCTTTCTCTTCTGCATGGCGAACTCCACAATCAAGATCGCGTTCTTGGCGGACAGACCAATCAAGGTCAACAACCCTAGCTCGAAATAAATATCGTTACTCAGCCCGGTCAAATGCACCGCAATCGACGCTCCGAGCACCGCAAAGGGCACTGCGGTGATGACCGCGAAAGGAATGGTCCAGCGTTCATATTGCGCCGCCAGAATCAGGAACACAAACAACAGCCCAAACAGGAAGGCTTGCGCGCCCGCACCACTGGCTTGTTTCTCCTGATAGGCTTCACCGACCCAACCCAGGGTATAACCGTTCGGCAGAACCTCTTTGGCCACTTCTTCAAACGCCTTTAAAGCCTGACCGGACGTATAGCCCGGAGCCGGATCGCCCATCATTTTCGCCGCAGGGAACAGATTGAAACGATCCACGATATCCGCGCCGGTAATCCGCTTGAAGCTGACCAAACTGCTCAAAGGCACCATATCGCCATTCATGGAACGTACGAACACTTGCGA
The DNA here is from genome assembly GCA_033723505.1 of Hydrogenovibrio sp. Taxonomy (GTDB): domain Bacteria; phylum Pseudomonadota; class Gammaproteobacteria; order Thiomicrospirales; family Thiomicrospiraceae; genus Hydrogenovibrio. The sequence continues at coordinate 1,362 of JAWVWZ010000207.1, read as the reverse complement.
CAAGTCTCTCGGCCCCTCCCGGTATTCGGATTCGGACTGCAAATTCACGCGATACGTCCGTCCGTACAGGTTGAAATCGTTGACGTACAGACTTCCGAAAGTCGCCTGCATCGCAGCAAATACATCATTCACCGGAACCTGCATCGCATTGGCCTTCTCTCGATCCAGCACCGCACGATATTGCGGCACCTTGGTGGAGAAGGTTGTTCTGACCTGTTTCAGCTCCGGACGCGCACTGGCTTTTTTCACTAGCTCGTCAGCCACCTTACTCAGTGCCAGCGACCCGGTTCCGTTACGATTCTGGAGATACACCTCGAACCCACCGGTCATGCTCAACCCCATGATCGTCGGCATCCCGACCGGGATCGAGAAAGCATCCGGAATCCGCATTAACTGACCGAACAGTTGCCCGACAATCGCCTGAGAGGACTGATCGGGAGATTGTCTTTCATCCCAAGGTTTCAGCTTGACGAAAGACACCCCTGAATCCGTTTTTTCGGCAAAGGTCTGCAAGTCGAATCCGGCGAAACTGATGGCATGTTCCACCCCCGGATGATTACGCACCATCTCCGATACTTCGTCACGCACCTTTTCCGTTCTTGAAAGCGAACTGGCTGGCGGCAGATAGGACAGGACAAACAGCGTGCCCTTATCTTCCTGCGGAATCAAACTTTTCGGAATCGTCGACAGCAACTGATAGGTGATCGCCCCAATCCCGACAAACAGAATCAAGCTCAACAGGCTGTAACGCATGATCTTACTGACCCCTGCACCGAACTTGTCCGTCAACCAGCCAAACCCGGCATTGAATCGATCGAAGAACCCACCGGTGACTTTGTGTTCCGGCTTGATCAGGTTGGCACAAAGCGCCGGTGTCAGTGTCAACGCCACGATACCGGAAATGGTCACCGACACCACGATGGTGATGGCAAATTGTTTATACATCTCCCCGGTCAAACCCTGAATAAAGGCCACCGGAATAAACACGGCGGACAAAACCAGAACAATCGCAATGACGGGCGCCGTCACCTCTTGCATGGCCTTGATGGTCGCCTCTCTCGGCGAAAGTCCTTCGGACGACATAATCCTTTCGACATTTTCGATGACGATAATGGCGTCATCCACCACAATCCCGATCGCCAAGATCATCCCGAACAAGGTCAGCTGGTTAATCGAGAACCCGAGCAGATAGAGCCCGGCAAAGGTTCCGACAATCGACACCGGAATCGCCAACACCGGAATAATGGTTGCACGCCAGTTCTGCAAGAACAGGAACACCACCAGCACAACCAGTAGCAATGCTTCGAACAAGGTGGTGACCACCTTCTCGATCGACAGTTTTACAAACTCGGTGGTATCGTA
>JAWVWZ010000206.1:0-3409 GCA_033723505.1 Hydrogenovibrio sp. | reverse complement strand
GTAGATGCCATATTTAAATCTCGGGCTGGAGGCGTCTTCGCACACCAGCTCGCCATTTTCGGCAAAAATCACTCTTTCCGGCAACTGCCCATTCAAACCAACGAAAGCTTGAGGGCCATGTTCTGCGAACAAGCGCTGAATATGACGCTGAAACTGTTCCCGACTGATCGGGTTGAACTGATAATACTCAGCAATCAATGCCTCGGCATTCTCGACCAGATGTGCTTTCAAGGCTTCCACCGAATCGATGGCATCTTCTCCCAACTCATAGATGACAAATGCCGCATCGGGTCGACCGATTTTCAGTGCCTGATCCTGATCGACGATCAATGCCTGACCGTCGAGAATCGCTTGAAAATCCTGCTCCGTCAACTGCGACAAAGCCTGTTCAAATTGTGATGCATTCATAATTTTTTCCTAACAAGAGGTCATAATGGGTGGATTAACTCGTCAAGTTAGCGAACAAAGTCGGTAACTTCTCAGGTAATCTCATCACATTATCGACGATCGCAAAGCGGTTTTGACCGAAAATTTGCTGAACATATTTGTCGGCGAACTGATCGATCGTCAAACAGTAACTGTAAATCCCTCGCGATGCCAGCTCCTCAACTGCCTTCTTGGCATCCTGTTTCAGGTACTGACTGTCTTTTTCATCGATATCCGAAGGCTCTCCGTCGGTGATGACCAACATCAACTTTTGCTTGGATGACTGACGGTCCAGATAGGCACCGGCATGACGCATCGCTGCCCCCATTCGAGTTGACAGCCCTCCTTGCATGCCTGCCATTTTCGCATGGACATCCGAGTCGAACGGTTCTTCGAACTGTTTGAAGCGCGTATATTGCACATCATGACGCCCATCTGACGAGAAACCGTGAACAGCAAACTGGTCTCCGATTCCGTTGATTGCATGTGATACCAGAATCGCGGCTTCCTGAGTGACTTCCAAAATGGTCTTATCCGATCCCGGCACCAGTTCGTTGGTCGACTCGGACAAATCCAGCAGAATCAACACCGAAACCTCACGAGTACGAATCACGTTTTTCATGGTGATGCGTGGATCAGGCTCCTGTCCCATTCTCAAGGAGGTAATGGCTTCGACACAGGCATTCAAATCCAACTCGTCGCCGTCTTCGATGCGTCGGATACGCTGCAAGCCGACTGACTGCAACTTATCGACGATCTGCTTAATACGATGCGCGATGGACTTGTTTTCGTCCAGAATTCTTTCATACAGCTCCGGATCGCCTTTCTTCGCGCGATGCTCATATAAGGTGACCCAATTAGGGCGGTGCAGTTGCACACGATAATCCCACTCCGGGTAATGGAACGGATCGGAAATCGGTTCGATGCCTTCCATCTCGTTCCAGGAAACCCCATTGTCCTCGTAAGGGAAAAGTTCGGAACCCAGCACCCAAATCTCATCATGATCGACGTCTTCCAACTCCGAATCGATTTCATTGATCATCTCCATCAACGAAACGTGCTTGCGTACCGTTTCAGTCGGCGCGCCGCCGCCTTCGGCTTCGCCCCATTCGTCAGAGGCCCAGACCAGACGGTTATCATCACGATAAGACAAACGAATCCGACTGATTTCAGTCAAAGACTCCCAGCGTGTCATCGACTGGTTGAGGATGTTATAGAGCGTGATCCCCATATCCCAGGCCCACTTCTCGTTGTCCTGGTTTTCGTCGATTTCGGCATAAAAACGATCGACGATAATCTGCATTTGCTCGTCATCGATCTGATGTTTTTCATCCATCAATGCCAACGCAAGCTGTTCCAGACGCGCCGCCGTCGATTTCGGATCCAGCTGGCTGGATTCCATCGACTGTACCGTGACTTTCTTCCACAGTTTTTTCAGACCCGGGAAGGCCTTGATCGCCTTATATTCGACACGGGCATCTTCCATCAACTCAATGAAGAACATTTGTTGAGGATTCAACTGTTCCATGCTGATGGCTTCTTTGGTATACATCAAGTGCGAAGCAATATGCGCAGACATCGCACGATACAATTCAATCCCCTTGATGTCTCCCAGGTCGTTCAAGGCATCCGGCAGATGCATCGCATGGTTTTCATAATAGGGTTTGAAATCGTCGAAATCGGCTGCCGCCGGACGAATGAAGAAATCCCGTCCCCAGAAAGCTCGTAGGTAAAAATTGATCGAACGATGGAAATCGATGAACAAAGTACCTTTGCGCTGCTGCTGGAAGACCGCCTTCGAGTCGGCCGAATCGAGATTAAAATACTCCATCTGCGCTTCGAAATTACGGGCATGCGCTTGCGCACCCCACATTGCCCAGCGTCTCAATCCGGAAACGGTCAGTTTGGAAAGAATCTCGTCGATATTGCTCAACATCGGACGCAGTCCGCGAGGCGCTTTGGATCCCAGCTGGTAAATCAGTTTTAGGTACTGTCTCAACAGCTCGATATCACCCGTACGCTCCGCCGCCAAAGGCAAGGAACTGAGCATCATCGACACCACTTCCCCGGACGTCACCGAAGAAAGTTTCATGACCGTTTCCAGAATATCGGTCAGGATTTCATCTTCAACCTGTGCGACGACTTGAGGAATCGACTCCAAATAAGAGATGACGATTTGCTGTCCTTTACCGAGATAGGCAATCCCTTGAGCGTTTTGCAGCCAGGTATGACGGCTGGCTTCCGACATGTAATGGGAGGCTTCTTGAATCATGCCATCCAATTTGTCAGCCAGGTCCGGCACACTTTCTATCAAGGACTGTTTAATTTCTTCAATTTCTGAACTCATAAGACGCACTCTTTATTGGTGTTATTTAACGGGGTTGCTTTGAGTGTTTTTTGCCACGAACACGGAGGCTCGGACGGTTTAGCAATGTGCTAAAAACCGATAACAAGGGGCTCTGCCCCCTGGATGATTTTGTCCGAAACGCCCCGTTAACCGTGCAAAAAGGACTTATTCCTCAAAGAACGTTTCCACCGTGGTCATTAAGGTATCCAGAATATCCAGATCATCGGTCAATGGGGTGATTAGCGCCATACGACAAGCTTTATTAGGCGAAACGCCCTTGCCGATCAACTGCCCGGCATAAACCAACAGACGGGTTGAGATCCCTTCATCCAAACCATGACCTTTCAAGTTACGTGAACGTTGTGCGATTTGCACCAGCTTTTCCGCTGTCGCCTGATCGATTCCCGCTTCCTTGGCAATGATTTCGGCTTCGATCTGCTCCGCAGGATAATCAAAACTGAACCCACCGAAACGCTGTTTGGTCGATTGCTTCAAGTCTTTCATCATTGACTGATAGCCAGGGTTATAAGAGATCACCAACTGGAAATCCGGGTGCGCTTCTACCAGCTCACCTTTTTTATCCAATGGGAGTACGCGACGGTGGTCGGTCAAAGGGTGAATGACAACCGTGGTATC
>JAWVWZ010000205.1:0-3427 GCA_033723505.1 Hydrogenovibrio sp. | reverse complement strand
GGCTTCTTCCAAAGCGCGAAGGGTTTCGACGTCCAGGTCGTTGGTCGGCTCATCCAACAGCAACAGGTTGCCGCCGCTGCGCAGGGTTTTTGCCAGGTGCACACGGTTTCTTTCCCCGCCGGAGAGTTCGCCAATGCGTTTTTGCTGATCTGTTCCCTTGAAGTTGAAGCGACCGACATAGGCACGGGCATTGATTTCAATGTTCCCCACCGTAAAGACTTCGTCGCCGTTTGAGATTTCTTCGTAGACGGTTTTGTTGTCGTCCAGCGCGTCACGGCTTTGATCGACATAAGACAACTGGACGGTTTCTCCGAAAGTGATGCTTCCGGAATCCGGCTGTTCTTGACCGGTCAGCATTTTGAACAGGGTCGATTTACCGGCGCCGTTCGGGCCGATAATGCCGACGATGCCGCCTTGCGGCAGGTTGAACGACAAATCGTCAATCAGCAGTTTATCACCAAACCCTTTGCTGATGTGATCGACCTCAATGACTTTTTCACCCAAACGTTCGGCAACCGGGATGAAGATCTCTTTGGTTTCGTTGCGTTTTTGCGTCTCCTGGCTGCTAAGCTCTTCAAAACGCGCCAGGCGGGCTTTTGATTTGGCGTGTCGCCCTTTGGCATTCGATCTGACCCATTCCAGTTCGTGTTTGATGGTCTTCATGCGGGCATCTTCTTGCTTGGCTTCGATTTCCAAGCGTTTTTCCTTTTGCTCCAGCCAAGAAGAGTAGTTGCCGTGATAAGGAATCCCTTCACCACGATCGAGTTCCAAAATCCATTCTGCGGCATTATCAAGGAAGTAGCGGTCGTGGGTAATGGCCACAACGGTTCCGCTGAATTCCAGCAGGAATCTTTCCAACCAGGCGATGGACTCGGCATCCAGGTGGTTGGTCGGTTCGTCTAGCAGCAGCATATCCGGTTTTTCCAGCAAGAGCTTGCATAAAGCTACACGGCGTTTTTCCCCACCGGAAAGTTTGGTCACGTCAGCGTCCCAGGCAGGCAGTCTCAATGCATCGGCTGCCATTTCCAACGTCCGATCCAGATTGTGGCCGTCTTTGGCCTGGATCAAATCTTCAATCTCGGCTTGTTTTTTCGCCAGCGCATCGAAATCCGCATCCGGTTCGGCATAGGCAGCATATATCTTGTCCAGTTCCGCCAGCGCATCTTTGATTTCCTTGACGGCTTCTTCGACATTACCGCGAACGTCTTTTTCCGGATCCAGTTGTGGCTCCTGTGGCAGATAGCCGACTTTAATCCCCGGCTGTGGTCTGGCTTCACCGACGATGTCGGTATCGATTCCCGCCATGATTCTCAATAGCGTGGATTTCCCCGCACCGTTGAGACCGAGTACACCAATTTTGGCCCCCGGAAAAAATGAAAGGGAAATGTCTTTGAGGATGTATTTGGAAGGCGGAACGACCTTCCCGACACGATTCATTGTATAGACAAATTGAGCCATTTAGATAACCTTAAAACCTTTTAAATCGATAAAAATAAATAATGCATAACTGTACCAAAAAATCCGCATCAATGAAGTAGAAACTCGCGTTTATTGATGAAATCCGCCGGTGGCAAAAATGAGGTGCGTTAACTTTCATTTGAATAAATGCACAGAATTCTAGTTTATGTGCACGATAATTGATAAAATTCGCTTTTATTTGCACATTTAGTTTACGGAGAAAAAACGGTATGTTTGATAAGTCAATGACGATTGCTGGTTATGATGATGTATTAGCGGATGCAATCAAATCTGAAGCACAACGTCAGGAAGATCACATTGAGCTGATCGCGTCGGAAAACTACACCAGCCCGAGAGTGATGGAAGCTCAAGGCAGCGTGTTGACGAACAAATATGCCGAAGGCTACCCGCACAAGCGTTATTACGGTGGGTGTGAGTATGTAGACATCGTCGAGCAGTTGGCGATTGACCGCGCGAAGGAATTGTTCGGTGCGGATTATGCAAACGTACAGCCACACTCGGGTTCTCAGGCGAACGCACCAGTCTATATGGCTTTGTTGGAGCCGGGCGATACCGTTCTGGGCATGAGCCTGGCCCATGGTGGTCACTTGACGCATGGTTCGCATGTCAGCTTCTCCGGAAAAATCTACAACGCTGTTCAATATGGTTTGAATCCTGAAACTGGCGAAATCGACTATGAAGAAGTCGAAAGATTGGCGAAAGAGCATAAGCCTAAAATGATCATTGCCGGGTTCTCTGCTTATTCTCAAGTCGTTGATTGGCAAAGATTCCGTGATATCGCCGATATGGTCGGTGCTTATTTGATGGTGGATATGGCACACGTTGCCGGTCTGGTGGCAACGGGCGAATACCCTAACCCGGTTCAAATCGCCGATGTGACCACCACGACCACGCATAAAACGCTTCGTGGGCCGCGTTCCGGTCTGATTCTGGCAAAGGCCAATCCGGAAATCGAGAAAAAACTGAACTCCGCCATTTTCCCGGGGGCACAGGGTGGGCCGTTGATGCATGTCATCGCGGCGAAAGCTGTCGCCTTCAAGGAAGCGATGGAGCCGGAATTCAAAACCTATACGAAAAACGTCAAGACTAATGCGAAAGCCATGGCGAAAGTCTTTATGGATCGTGGGTACGATGTGGTTTCCAAAGGCACTGAAAACCATTTGTTCCTGGTGAGCTTCATTGAGCAAGGTCTGACCGGTAAGTTGGTGGACGCTGCTTTGGATTCAGCGCACATCACGGTCAACAAAAACTCGGTGCCAAACGACCCGATGTCTCCTTTCGTGACCAGCGGGATTCGTGTCGGGACGGCGGCTTCAACCACTCGTGGTTTCACCGAACAGGATTCGATCGATCTGGCGAACTGGATGTGTGATGTTATTGACTCTTGTAATCAGGAAACCGAATCCTGGGATGAGTCGGTCGTCTCAACGGTTCGTGAAAAGGTTAAAACCCTTTGCGCCAACCGTCCGGTTTACAAGTAATTTACTGACGCCTCATTATGCAATGTCCGTTTTGTAATGAACCCGATACGAGAGTCATTGACTCTCGATTGGCGACCGAGGGTGCCCAAGTTCGTCGCAGACGGGAGTGCATCAGTTGTTCCGAACGTTTTACCACCTACGAAACGGCGGAGTTGACCTTGCCACGGGTCATCAAGTCTGATGGTAATCGTGAACGCTTCAATGAAGATAAAATACGCAGTGGTTTGATCAAAGCGCTTGAGAAGCGTCCAGTGGAAAGCGAAGCCATCGACCAGGTGGTGAATAAAATTTCCAAGCAACTGATGGCGGAAGGACTGAAGGAAGTACCCTCTTCCAAAATCGGTGAGCTCTTGATGGACGCTTTAGGAGAAATTGATCAGGTCGCTTATGTCCGTTTTGCTTCTGTTTATCGTTCGTTTCAGGATGTGAATGCGTTTCGCGAAGAGATCGAGAAGCTGGTCAAGGCC
>JAWVWZ010000204.1:0-3437 GCA_033723505.1 Hydrogenovibrio sp. | reverse complement strand
TCCATCATGACCTTATGCCCGGTGGATGACGTTGCTTCAAACGCTTTACCGCCTTTCCATTCAACTTTAATACTCATAGACTCGTCCTTTTATTCCTCAGCTGTTTCGCTGTGATCGATCAGATCCTCAACGACCACGACTTTTGGCTTAGGATAATAGTTAAATTCGGTGGCGGATGCAATGGTGTAAGCGCCCATTTGCTTGGCGATCATAATATCGCCGATCGCCAGATCCGGTAATTCGGCATCTTCGTCCACCACGTCAATCGAATCACAAGTTGGCCCAGCCAAGACACTCGGGAAAAAATCTCCGGTCGGGTCAATCGGCTGCAACGGAGCAATCGGGTATTTTGCATGATCGTACATTTGTCCGCTCAACGCACCATAAACCCCGTCATCCAAATAATACCAAGTTCGCGCGCCCCGTTTCGCCTTGCCGATAATAGTCATGACTTCAATCATCGAAGGCGCGGAAATAAAACGCCCCGGCTCGGCAAAGACGTCAATTCCTTCCGGCAAGTCCGCCAGCGCCTCCATAATTGGCACGCAGAAATCCTGAATCGGCATCACCGGCCCTTGATAGGAAACTGGAAAACTCCCGCCGATGTCCAGCCATTTCCAATTCACATGGGTCATTTCGTTCATCGCGGCAATGGATGCCTTGATGGCATTCGCCTGCGCCATCGGCGACAAAGATTGGGACCCCACATGGAAAGACAAACCGGAGATGGTCAAGCCATTCGCCACTGAAAAATCTACCAGGCTGGGGAGTTCTTCCAATGCACAGCCGAACTTACGAGACAAGTCTACCACGGCATCCTGACTGCGGAAACTGACACGCACCATCAATTCCACCTGGTTTTTATATGGCAGGAACTTGCCCACCTCTTCCAGATTATCGACAACGAATCGGGTACAGCCAAATGACAACGCACGGCGAATCTCTTTGTCCTTTTTAATCGGATGGGTATGAATACAGTCCTGCCCTTTGATTCCCAGGCCTTCAACCAGATCCACTTCACCGGAAGTCGCCAAGTCGAACTTGCCGCCCAGTTTTTTCAGACGTTTGATCAATTCCGGATGCGCCAAAGATTTCACCGCATAAAACAACTGCACACCCGGCAGAGCTTCCTGCAACGCTTTGTATTGGTACTCCACCTCTTGCAAATCCAGCACCATAAAAGGCGTTTCATGCTGACGCACCAACTCCTCAAGCGAAGCTCGATCAAACTGTTCCAGCTCATCCGGATGGCTTTGTTCGGCAAAGTGCTGAACTAACTCTTGAGAGTCCATTATTCCATGACATCCAATACATATTGCGGCAAGGCAAAGGCGCCTTTATGCAATTCAGGGGTATAAAAACGCGTTGTGATTCCGGACGCTTTGAAACGCTCTGCAATCACCTGTTGCGATACGTCTTTCAATGCCAGGTTATCGGTTGCCCAGGCAAACGTCATAATGCCGCCGACATAGGTCGGTACCGCACCCGAGTAAAAGCTGGCTTGCTTGAACAAAGGGGAAAGACGCTTGAAGGTGGTGGCCACTTCATCGGTCTGCATAAAACTCACCCCATTCTGCGCGACAAACACCCCGCCTTCCGCCAGGCAATTTTTAATGCCTTGATAGAAACGGGAAGTGAACAACACTTCTCCCGGCCCCATCGGATCGGTTGAATCGGAGATGATCACATCGAACGTCTCGCTACATTCATTGACGAAATCGACCCCGTCCGCAATGACGATATTCGCTTTCGGGTGGTCGTAAGCGCCAGCCGAATGGTTCGGCAAATACTGGATACACATATCAATCACTTGCTGGTCGATCTCGACCTGAGTGACGGATTCAACTTCCGGGTGTTTCAACACTTCACGCAGAATCCCACCGTCTCCACCACCGATGATCAGCACTTTCTTGGCATGACCATGCGCGAACAACGGCACATGCGTCATCATTTCGTGATAGATGAATTCGTCTTTTTCGGTGGTTTGAATGACACCGTCCAGCGCCATCACCGTGCCCCATTGCTCGTTCTTGAAGATCACTAGGTGCTGATGACCGGTATCCACCTCAAACAAAACCTCATCCATCACGAACTGCTGTCCCCAGGTTGGGTAAAGGGTTTCCAAGTAAGTTTGTTGAGTCATCAGGCGACCTCTTCTACAACAGGCACTTCACCGCGGAACATGGTATCCAGCTTGACTTCAGACGGCGTGAACGCCGCTTTTAACACTTCAATGGCCTTTTCCGGTTCGGAATCCCCACACATAAACACATCAAAAGCAGCATAGTTTCTTTCCGGCCAGGAGTGCACACTGATATGCGACTCAGCCAAAACCGCCACACCGGAAATGCCGCCGTTAGGCGTAAAGTGGTGCAAATGGATATGCAGCAAGGTTGCTTTGGCCTTTTCCACGCCTTCACGCAAAGCTTGCTCCATTAATTCCAGATTATCCAACTGGCTCGCACCCCAGAAATCGGCAATTAAATGAGTACCGGCAAAAGTTTTGCCATCACGACAGATAAAATGGTCTAACGTTAGATCGTCTACCGCTTGATCATGCGTTGGCCAGGTGTCGTCGATCAAAGTTGTTTTTTCAACGACCTCAAAATGGTCATTACTGGTGACCAGAATATTTTCAGAATTTGGCATTAGAGAGTACCTTATTAAAACACCCGTATAAATTAAGATGTGAATACGGATGAATGATTAATTATCAGTTCCAACAAACAAAGGCTAGTTTGCTGAACCCCAACCACAAGCCCCTTCCTGGGTACTTGTGAGGTTTTAACCATTTTTCTTTCTGTTGCCTTTGATTAGACCAAAGGTTTCTGTGTGAAAAAGGAAAGCGTATTATTCCGCTTTTGGATGCTTTTGCAAGTTATTTTTTTAAAAAACTTAAATTATTTGCTCTAAGAGCATAATTTCATTATTTTTTAATGAAAACAATTGATTACAGGGCAGTCTTGCTCATGATTTGACGCCTTATTCTGCCTTTTCATCTCAGTCAAAGTGTCTTTTAAATTTTGATTTTCCGGCGCATGGCTGAGACCGCACTTTGCCGCCTCGACGGAGGCTTTTATGCAGCCATTGGCACGTAGAATATAGGCATAATTATTCCACACATCCGCAACCGATCGAAAATCGGGCAGCATTTTTTCAATGACACTTTGCGCTGCTTGATATTGATGCAAACGGTATTGCAGGTTGGTCAAGGACAACCAGGTTTCAGCCTTATCCGGCCATTTTTCCGTTGCTGCCAGATAAGCACTTTTCGCCGCGGCGACCTGACCGACCTGTTCAAGACTATATGCGGATTTAAGCCATTCATCGACCTTAGCTGTTTTGGGAATGGCACCGGGCTGCGTTATCACAATGCCCCAATAGTTTGACTTACGCCAGGTTTGCTCGAAATTGGAAAAACTGGTCACCCAGCGTTG
>JAWVWZ010000203.1:0-3467 GCA_033723505.1 Hydrogenovibrio sp. | reverse complement strand
CTGCAACGTCAAGTCAAACAGTTGATGAATGTTCAGATTATGGGAAAAATCAATGGTGCCACCGGGAATTACAACGCCCACCTGGCCGCCTATCCTGCAATCAACTGGTATGAGCTGTCCGAACAGTTCGTGCAGAGCCTGGGATTGGCCTGGAACCCTTACACCATCCAGATTGAACCGCATGACTATATCGCGGAATACTTCCATGTGATGCAGCGCTTTAACACCATCCTGATTGACTTCGATCGTGATATCTGGGGTTATATCTCTCTGGGCTTCTTCAAGCAGAAAACGGTTGCCGGCGAAATCGGTTCTTCGACCATGCCGCATAAGGTCAACCCGATCGACTTCGAAAACTCCGAAGGGAATCTGGGGATTGCCAATGCGATTTTCGACCACCTGGGTCAGAAACTGCCGATTTCCCGTTGGCAGCGAGATCTGACAGACTCTACGGTCTTGCGTAACCTGGGCGTCGGGGTTGCACATACGATGATTTCCCTGCAAGCGACCATGAAAGGCCTGAACAAACTGGAAGTCAACGCCGAAACCATGGCCAACGATTTGGATCAGAACTGGGAAGTCCTGGCGGAAGCCATCCAAACTGTGATGCGTCGCTACGGCATCGAGCAGCCTTACGAGAAGTTGAAAGAGCTGACTCGCGGCCGACGCGTCAACAAACAAATCATGCAGGATTTCGTCGACACACTGGAGCTTCCGGAAGCGGCGAAACAGTCATTGAAAGAAATGACACCGGCCTCTTACATCGGAAATGCGAAACAACAGGCCGCCAATATCGAACTGGCGCTGACCATGTTGAAGGGCAGATAATCTCCCTTTCCCAAGTCTATCGGGCGACCCCCGCCTGGTAGATTTCCGCTTTCCTCTGTCTTCCCCTGCATTCTACTTCTCAACCCTTAGGAATCCATCATGATTGAATTCGGTGATCTCGACCTGCAAACCTTCTTAACGGAATACTGGCAGAAAAAACCCCTATTGATTAAAAACGCTTTGCCCGGGTTTGTCACTCCGGTTTCCGCGGAAGAATTGGCTGGCCTCTCACTGGAAGAAGAAGTGGAAAGCCGCATTGTCATCCAGCATGGCGAGCAGGATTATGAACTCCAGCGCGGACCGTTCGATGAACAGACTTATCAGAACCTTCCGGAAACCAATTGGACCCTGCTGGTTCAAGGCATGGACCGCTTACTTCCGGAAGTTGGTGCCCTGCTGGAGGATTTCGATTTCATCCCGCAATGGCGCATTGACGACATTATGGTCAGTTATGCGACGACCGGTGGTAATGTCGGCCCGCATTTCGATCACTATGACGTCTTTCTGCTACAGGCGCAAGGCCAACGTCGCTGGCAATTAACCGCACAGGATTGTGAAGCATCCAACTATATCGAAGGCGTGGATTTGCGATTGATGAAACGCTTTATCGTGGAGGACGACTATGTCTGCAACCCCGGCGACCTGCTGTATGTTCCGCCCAAATGGGGACATCATGGCACAGGTTTGACCGACGACTGCATGACTTTCTCCATCGGATACCGAACCTATAAAGGCTTGGAACTATGGGACAGCTTCGGCGACTATCTGGCGGAGAACAATGCTTTTCAAACACTTTATCAAGACCCTGATTGGCAGGACTCGAATCCGGGCGAAATCACCGAAGGCAGCTGGCGACAGGCCAAGAGTTTGTTACAAGGGGCTTTGGAAGACGACAATGCATTGAGAACCTGGTTCGGTCGATTCGCAACGCAACTTGACCAAGGCGCTTCCGAACAGTTACCGGAACCGTTAGAGGAAGATGAACAAACCGACACCGAAACCCTGATCGACAATCTCGCTGTCGCCGAAGGCATTGTTCGCGATCCGGTCTGCCGCTTCGCCTATCTGGAAACCGACGGACAAGTCATTCTGTATATCAACAGTGCGATCTGGCAGGATTTTGGTGCCGAAGCGGACTTTCTGAGACTGCTGGCAAACCACCGGTCTATCGACCAGGCAAGCCTGGCACCTTACCTGAAACATCCCGGCAATCAGGCATTGCTGGCAGACCTCTGGCAACTTCAGTTCTTCGAGATTGTTTAAACATGGAAGGACAGGCACTTGTCAAACCAAGTGCCTTTAAGACATTAAATCAAACGACGGATCTGCAAATCGCTTAAAGGCGCGACAGTATCCTGCTCAAGATAGGTTTCCAAGCGGTCCGTCATCTCCAGCACCCGTTTTTTGACTTGATTATAAAAAACGGAAGTGACGTCCGACTCGCCTTGCAAAGGCCCCGGCAGGTCTTTGAATTGATTCGCGTTAAACTTCACCAATGTCGGTTTGATCACCGACACATCAATCGAGAATTGCACTCTCAACACCTTGCCCTTGGTCTCAATGGCCACAACGCCCTTTCCTTTGACATTATCTTCACCGGCGCTTTGGAAGGTGACTCTTTCGGTCGCCGTATTGGCCTGGGTCTGCATCCATTTTTTCACTTTGGATACCACATTCTCTTTTGTCGGGTCATAATCAGGCATCTCGAACTGAATCATCGCCAACACCTGTTTATCGTTGGGCTTGATCAACTCTTCGCCACACCCCGACAAAGAAAACACCAATATTGAAGCGAACGCCCACCCTATTTGTTTCAGATATTTCATCCCATCTAAACCATCATTATTTCATTCACTTTATTATATATTAGAACCCGCTAATAAAGCTTAACGAAATCTTGAAACCGCCGTTTAGAGCTTGAATACCTCGAAATCATGTGATTTCAACAAGTCCGTCTGGCCGTCATGGGTCAACACCGCATAGGATGCCTTTTCCTGAACGATGTATTTTTGTGCGACCTCGCGTAATGCTTCCAGCGTACAACTGAGCACTCCCTGACGATACTGCATCAACATATCATGGTCACGACCATACAATTGCTGATAGAAGGCTTTTCGTGCTTCACCCGCCGGAGAACTTGGCTTGTCCATCGCACTGATCACATTCAGGATGGCTTCTTCAACCAGGGACTGCTTCGCTTCGCTCGACATCAACCAATCCAATGCACGATCGAAGTCTGCATAGGTATCCAACAGCCTTGGGTCCCGGTAGGAAAAGAAGTTAAAGGATGCGGTTTCCGCATTGAAAGACGCGCCACCGCCGTAGGCGCCACCTTTTTCACGGACAGAGGAATGCAGAAAACCATTGCGCAGACAGGCTCCCAGAACCGCCAATTTCGGCGCATCCGGATGCGCCGAGGTCACCGCGGGGTAGGATTTGGCGCAGAAGTTCACTTGGGTACTGGTCAACCAGGCCTGCTTCACCGGTTTAAACGAAGCCTCCAACGACAAGCCCGAGTGATTATCGTGCGCCATCAAATCCGACCAGGCCGACTGCATTTGTGACAAAGAAGCATCCAAACCGTTATCGTCCGCCACCAATAAAGCCTGCTTTCTCGCGGAAACCAGTTTGTTGCGGAT
>JAWVWZ010000202.1:0-3479 GCA_033723505.1 Hydrogenovibrio sp. | reverse complement strand
CGGACAGACCGCGCAAAATTCTCTGCCGGCCGGCAGTCATGCCATCCTTGATACCAACTTGAAAAAACATTTGCGCCGATTCCAGTCCAGCGATTCTTTGCTGAACAAAAAGTTATCGAGTTTGATTGCAGAAAACAGTCAGGATTTACTGGAATATGCCGTTTCCGAAGGCGTGTCACCGGAAGCCGCCGCATCCAGCCTGGATAAATTTCTCCACTATGTCTCTGCCAACCCGGATCGCTTCTGGAATACCGACCTGATTTCCTATTGGCGCTTCTGGATCAGCAACACCAGAGAGAAGCAAGGCAGCACTCAACCAGGCCAAGGTAAGCGCTCCGCCATCGAACGTTCAAATGAACACGCTGCATCAAACTGGCTGAAAAAGAAAATGGCGTCAAAACAAATCCATTCCAACATCCCGATTTCACGCAAGTAGTTTTACACCCCCTGCATCAAAATCTACCAGGCAGGGTAAAATTTGCCGCTGCCGATCCTTCAGACATAAAAAAACCGGTTGAGGAAAACGCTCTCCAACCGGCATTTTGAATAAAACGAAAATGTCATAAACGACTAAGGGAAAGAATAACGATTATCGGCTTCGTGCTCTTCTTTCTTTTTTGCATCACGCATAAACTCTTCGACCTGACCTTTCAGGGTTTTGATCTCCGCCAACCCTTTATCCAGCTTAGCATTCTGGTATTTATTCTCTCTGATTTGGCGATCGATCTGCTTGCCTTGCTTATAGACTTTGCTTTCCAGTATCCGCACTCTCGTACTGATACTGGCTGCTTCAGCAATCGTCTGAAATGCCAGCAATCCGATCAGAAGACCAATCATTAGGGTCAGTTTATTCATAGCCTCATCCTACTTATCGAAATCCAGTTCGAAGCCGTTGTCGTTTATCGTAATTCAGTCGTATGTTCGATCATTGAAGTCGGGGAAGTCGGCCCGTCACAGTTTGATCCCGTACATTTCGAATAAACGAATGTATCGTTAAAGAAGCTTTTATCAACATAGACTTCCAAGACCGTTTCATAGTTGTGATCGGCCATTGGAGTGACACTCACCAGTCTCGCCCCCTTGACCAGAGCGGTGACTCGAGCACGGAAATTATCATTACGCGCTGTCAGCGTTGAAATCGAAGTGTTACTGTCGATTTTAATACCATATAGCTGTTCCGCCAAAGAACGATAAGCATCAAGCTTGGATGCTCGAATCGCCATTAAACGTCTTTGACCTGTCGTATAGGATTCGAACGTACTTTCCGCACCGTAGCCGATCCCGGTAATTTTGATCAACTGTGGCTGCTCTTTCTTAGGCGCCTGAGCAGGTGCCTGCTTCTCAGAGGACTTGGAATAAGCATTCTGATCCATCGTTTCCTGAGGCTGTGCTTGCGCTGTTTGAGCCGCTGGAGCAGGTGCCTGAGCAGGCTGAGCCGCCGGAGCCACCATTGCCGGTTGCGCTCGGGATTGATCTACTGGCTGATTACTACAGCCCGCCAAAATCATTGCGCCAGTGACGCTTGCTAACAATAAAGCATGTTTTTTCATGACTTTTCTCCGTTTTATTCAAAAAAATAGTTTTTTTCGTAAGCTCTATGCGAAATCCACTTTTTATCCTTTTGAGGAGCGGCACCGCATAAATCTTTCTGTTTACTGCATCTCAACTCGTCAATCGGTCTTGCCTGACCTGGATGATATTGAGTCGGTACATTTTTCGTTTCGTAATAATCAGGGGCCTGATAAGTCGTTGGAGTGGCAGTACATGCCGTCATACCCACACTGGCCAATATCAGCACAACGCTTCTCCAACCCGTCATAACAAACCTCTTATCATTAATATGGATACGCTTCAGCAGGGACCGGAGGCGACTCCTGGTAATAACCATCACTCGGCGCATGATACTGATAACCGTTTGTGCTTGAGCGCTTCTTCTGCTTGGCTTCTTTTACCTGCTCTTCCACCATTTGTTTCTCAACACCCTTGATACTTCTCAATAGGTGCTTATATTCCGATTGCAATGACTTGACACGCTTATTGATCTCCCAAAGGCGTCTTTGTGCACTGGTCATTTGTGCACTGACCTTATCCAGCTTTATCGTCACTTCCGGCGTTAACTTAACTTCCGATGCTGCAGGAACGGCTGCTGGAGCAACCTTAGGCGCTTCTGAAACCGTTTTTTCAGACTTGGCAGCCGGTGCAGCTGTGACCGCATCCGATTTTGCCACCGGCAACCCTTTGCCGCCTTCTATTTTGACCAGATCACCATTCAATTGCTCGATCTGGAAACTCAATGCATCCAGCTTTTTCTCAAAAGTTTTCAACGTTTTATCAGCAGCATTACTACTGATCAACGACTGTGTGGTATTCACTTCAATCCCATCGATTTTCGACAGCGTTTCTTCGCTCAATCCCGGTCCGGAAGACAAGGCTCCCCACACACCGATACCGATTGCAGCAACCACCAGGGCGATAATGACCGAACTAAAAATAATAATAAGTTTCTTAACCGCATCCATCTCGTTTACCTTATGTCTATTGCCCATACTTGCTTGGGATTGTGCGCGTTTTTCAAGAATATCTTCTGCCGATCTTTCCAATGGCTGTGGGTCTCTTTCACCCATGCCCAACCCAGGAATGCCTGACGGAGCTTCCGGCTCTTCTTGGACATCAAAAGCCGGGTTTACCGATCTTTCGGGTTCTGCCGCGACTTCGGGTTCTGATTCTGTTTCTGGCTCCGATTCCGGTTCAGTTTCGGTCACTGCCTCAGGCTCAGGTTCAGGCTGCGGCGGCGAGACATCCTCCTGTAGTTCATCCAGAAGGTCGTTCGCATCATCTGCTATGACAGATTCAGGCTCGGCAACTTCGGCGGCAGTATTTTCCGCTTCTGCCTCTGCCGCCTGACCAGCATCCTTGGCGGAGTTTTCCTCCGCCGAGGAAGGAGTTTCCTCTTCAGGAGACTCAAACTCTGCCTCATCGAGCAAAGCATCAATGCTGTCCAAATCATTTGGATCGACGCTGTTATTCGTATCTGCCACTATTAAACCTCTAAAAACACGAAAGTTCGGATTAAAACCTGATTTGCCCTACTGCGAGAGCCGTGCCGGAGAGATGCCTTTATTCAACCAGTAAAGTCCCGGTTGAATCTGTGGGTCCTTCCCGTCCGTCATTCGAACCTCACCCAATTCGGATGACAGTTCCGGCCGCTGCTTCGTCGTCATATTGACAATGATTTTTGCTGCCAATTCACCAAAAGCATAAAAAGTGCCAATTTCACCTATTGATGACTCTTCATCGCTTTTTTGATCGGAGGAAAGTGTTGATTGGACAAAATATTTTGGCAAGAATGCATAGGTATTTCGCCAGAAATGAAGACTTTTCTGAAAGTCTTCGGAGGTAGGTAATTCACTGGGCAGCCAATAATGCTGGACATACCCCAAATGGTAATATTTTAACAAAGGCGCCACCTGAACGGCTTG
>JAWVWZ010000201.1:0-3515 GCA_033723505.1 Hydrogenovibrio sp. | reverse complement strand
GTCTTGTCCATTGCTTTCATCCTGGTATTGCGGGTTTGGGCGGTTGTTTACAATAAGAGCTTGCCGGTGTTTGATTTTGAGAAGCGGACTTGAGTCGGCAGAGATTAATTTTTAGGAAACAATGACGTATGTTTAAACAACCTTTCGAACTGCTGCTTGGCTTTCGGTATACACGAGCACGTCGTCGCAACGGCTTTATTTCCTTTATTTCGCTGTCTTCCATTATCGGGATTGCCTTGGGAGTTTTTGCCCTGATCACGGTGTTGTCAGTCATGAACGGTTTCCAACAGGAGCTTCGCGACAGAATTTTGGGGATGACTTCGCATATGACCTTGTCGGAGCAATACGAAGAGTTGAGCGACTGGCAAAGTCTGTATGAAAAAGTCTCCAAACTGGATCATGTGGTTGGTGCCGCACCGAATGTTATGGGACAGGGAATGTTAGCCCATGGCGATAAAGTGAAAGGGGTTCTGATACGAGGGATTGCGCCGAAATACGAACCGGAAGTCGCCAATATCGACTCGAAAATGCTGACCGGAAAATTGTCTGATCTGCAGCCAAGAAGCTATCGCATCATTCTCGGCTCCGAGTTGGCCAATGGACTTGGCGTTTCCGTCGGCGACAAGATTACTTTAGTCGCCCCTCAGGGCACCATTTCTCCGATGGGCGTGATTCCAAGAGTGAAACGATTTACTGTCGATGGTATCTTCGAGGCCGGCATGTATGAATACGACAGCGGGTTGGCGTTGGTCAATATCGAGGATGCGCAAAAGGTGTTTAAAAAGCATCACAAGGTTTCGGGGTTACAACTGAAGCTGGATGATATGTTCGAAACGGCAGCAGTCCGTAAAGAAATCAGTGAACATGTCGATAGGGTGCTTTACGTCAGAGATTGGACGCAGGAGCATGCCAACTTCTTTAAGGCCATTCAAATGGAAAAGCGGATGGTCTTTATCTTTTTGACATTGATTATTATGGTGGCGGCGTTCAATATCGTTTCCACCATGGTGATGGTCGTGACCGATAAGGAAAAGGATATTGCGGTTTTACGCACCATTGGCGCCAGCCCGAGAAGCATTCAGTCGATTTTCATTATTCAAGGGCTTATCATTGGTCTGGTCGGTTCGGTTGCAGGCGCTATTCTCGGGGTGATCACGTCATTGAATATCGATGTGATTGTGCCGTTTATCGAAAACCTGTTTGGGTTCAAGTTCTTTCCGGCAGATATCTACTATATCAGCGAAATTCCATCCGACCTGCATTGGCAAGATGTTTGGATGGTCTCCGGGATCGCTTTTGTCATGACCTTGTTGGCAACGCTTTATCCGGCGAGAAGAGCGGCAAAAACGCAACCAGCGGAGGCATTGAGGTATGAGTGATATCATTTTACAGGCAAATGGGTTGCATAAAACCTATCGTGACGGCAAGCTGGAAACCTCGGTCATCAATGGTGTTGACTTCACGTTGCAAAAAAACGAAAAGCTTGCGATCATCGGCAGTTCAGGTTCCGGAAAAAGTACATTGCTTCATTTGCTGGGGGGATTAGATACGCCTAGCTCTGGAGAGGTAAGTTTGATGGGCAAACGATTCTCAGATCTGTCGAGCAAAAAACGAGGCGATTTGCGTAATCAGTATATGGGATTTATCTATCAATTCCATTTTTTACTGTCAGAATTGACGGCGCTGGAAAACGTCATGCTGCCTTTGCGCGTCCGGCGGGAAGTGCCGGCAAAGGCTGAGGCTGCGGCAAAACAGTTGCTGGACAGGGTGGGGTTGTCTCACCGCTTGATGCACAAGCCATCCGAGCTTTCCGGAGGTGAACGGCAGCGGGTGGCCATCGCCAGAGCATTAATCACCAGCCCGGCTTGCGTTCTGGCGGATGAGCCGACCGGAAATCTGGATGAAAGTTCTGCCAATCAAGTATTCGATTTGATGTTGGAGCTGAACCAGGAAATGGACACGGCCATTGTTGTGGTGACGCATGACCTTCGTTTGGCAGCTCGAATGGACCAACAGATGCATTTGGTCGATGGCGTTTTTGTCGATTCCTTGTAATTACATCAACTTATATTTGCTTTTTTAATGCTCTCTATCCAATCTATCGGCCTGATGGCCGGCACCAAAACCCTGCTTGAGAACGCTTCCCTGACTATTCATCCCCGGCAAAAAATCGGCTTGATCGGTCAAAACGGCGCGGGGAAATCGACATTATTGAAGGCCATTTTAGGAGAAGTCTCGCTGGAGGCCGGTAGCATTGTTTATCCCGATGTTTGGAAGATCGGTTATGTTCAGCAAGAATTGAAATCGACGGAATCTCAGGCACTGACCTATGTCATCGACGGGGACAGTTTATATTCCGAAATCATGACGAAGATCCAGCAGGCTGAGCAGGCAGAGGATCACGAGGCGATGGTGCGTGGCTATGACGAGCTGGATAGGATATCCGGTTATCAAGTGCCTCAAAAAGCGAAACAACTGCTTTATGGTTTGGGCTTTGAGGCGACGGATTTTACAAAGCAGCTGTCGCAGTTTTCCGGTGGTTGGCAAGTTCGATTGAAGCTGGCACGGGCCTTGATGCAACGTTCAGACTTGCTGTTGCTGGATGAACCGACCAACCACTTGGATATTGAGGCAGTTACCTGGTTGGTACAGTGGTTGAAATCCTATGAAGGGGCTGTGATCGTGATTTCTCATGATCGTTTTTTCCTTGATGAAGTGGTGGATGGGATCGCTCAGATGGAGAACCACAAACTCTATTTTTATTCCGGCAATTTCGAAGCGTTTGAGCGTCAGAAAAACGAGCAGTTGATGCAGCAACAGGCGTTGCATGATGCACAAAAACAGCAGATGCAACAGCTCAAAACCTTTATCGAACGATTTAAAGCAAAAGCGTCCAAGGCCAAGCAGGCACAAAGCCGTGTCAAAGCGTTACAAAGGATCGAGGAAGTTGCCGCTGTGCAAGCTGCCAATCCATTTCATTTTGAATTTATCCCGCCTGAGGCCGTCCCCGATCCGATGATGCAGATCGAATCGTTGAGTTTTGGCTACGATGGCCGTCCCGTGATAGAAAATACCGACCTGGTTTTGAGAGCGGGGGACCGAATCGGATTGGTGGGAATCAACGGATCGGGTAAGAGTACCCTGTTGAAATTGTTGGTTGGGGATCTGAAGCCCAAATCCGGCAAGATATTGCCTGCCAAAGGGCTAAAGGTCGGTTATTTTGCCCAACACCAGCTTGAGGCTTTGCAGCTTGATCAGTCTCCTGTCCAGCACTTACAAAGCCTGAAGACCCAAGAAAACGATACACGTCATGTTTCGGATCAGGAAGCGAGAGATTTTCTTGGCAGGTTTGGTTTTACTCATGATAAAAGCCTCAGTGAAGTTGGCCGCTTCTCTGGCGGGGAAAAAGCCCGTTTGTCTCTGGCATTAATGGTTTATCAGCAGCCGAATTTAATCATTCTCGACGAGCCCACGAACCACTTGGATATGGAAACCCGGGATGCTTTAGACATGGC
>JAWVWZ010000200.1:0-3543 GCA_033723505.1 Hydrogenovibrio sp. | reverse complement strand
GGACTATGGCGACTCAACAATCGGCGGCAGTTATGCATGCGGATTATCCGGGCCTTCACAACCGTTTTTCGGCGCATTGCGCGACTTCGTCCTCGGCATCAAGATGGTAGATGGAAAAGGCCAGCCGTTGACCTTTGGCGGGCAGATGATCAAGAATGTGGCCGGTTACGATGTCTCGAGATTACTGGTCGGCTCAAAAGGCCTGTTCGGCGTCATTACCGAAGTCAGCCTGAAAGTCTTACCCTTGATGCCGCAGAAAACCTACGCCATTGAAATGGGGCAGGCTGACGCCATTGTCAAGATGAACGAAATGGCCGGAACCTCATTGCCGATTTCTGGCTGTGCCTATTATCAGGGAAAACTCTACTATCGCTTGATCGGTGTCCATCCACCGCAAGCAGCAATGCCTGAAGATAACGCCATCTGGCAAAGCATTAACCCTTTCCGACCGGAAATCAGCGGCAAACAAAAACTGTGGCGCGTGAGTACCGACTCCATGCATCCACCCATCCACAATACATTATTGGTGGATCAGGTTGGCGCCAGACGCTGGGTCGTCAGTGAACACAAACCGGATGCCACGCATGTTGACCTTTGGGAAATGCATGCAAAAAACCGGATACCGTCATTCGATAACCACCCGAAAATCACAGAGATCAAACAGGGCCTCAAGCAGGTCTTTGATCCTCATAACATTTTTCATTAATCCGACTATGTATGAAAACCAATCTCGCGCTTGACTTACTCAACACCCCGGAAGGACAAACCGCAGATCAGATTTTGAGATCCTGCGTACACTGTGGCTTCTGCCTGTCGGCTTGTCCGACCTATGGCATTCTAGGGGATGAGCTGGATTCTCCGAGAGGCCGGATCTATCTCATCAAGCAAGCGCTTGAAGGGCAAGAGGTTTCACAAAATTCTTTAAAACATCTTGATCGTTGTTTAACCTGTCGATCCTGTGAAACGACCTGTCCGTCCGGAGTCGAATACGGTCATTTACTCGACATCGGCCGCAACCATATCGAACAAAAGGTTCAGCGCCCGATGATGCAAAGGCTGTTTCGCTATGCATTGCGTAAAACGCTGACGACGCCGAAACTGTTTAACTTTCTGACCTGGTTCACCCCTTGGATCAAACAGACCAAAGGACATTCCAGGCTGAAAAGACTGGCCAAAACCGCGCAGTTGTCGACTCAGGCCAATCCGGCACAAAAACAGGTGCTTTTGGTCACAGGCTGTGTACAGCCAACGCTTGCACCCAACATCAACCTGGCAACACGCAAAGTGCTGAACCAGCTTGGCATTGGCGTCATCGAAACGCCGCAATCGCAATGTTGCGGAGCGATTGATCACCACCTTTCCGCAGAGTCGGATGCGCTCAAACAAATCAAGACCAATATTGACGCCTGGGCCGAGCAACTGGATCATGGCGTTGAGGCCATTATCTCCAACGCCAGCGGATGCGGGGTCATGATCAAGGATTATGCCCACCTGCTTAAAAACGATCCAGAGTATGCCGAAAAAGCGCGACGTATCGTCGAACACACACAAGATATTTCCGAATACTTACTTAAACAAGATTTGTTTATTTTTAAACGCAAAACCCATGAAAACATCGTTTTCCAGTCCCCCTGCACCCTTCAGCATGGACAAAAACTGCCAGGCAGGGTCGAATCCCTGCTCACCGAACTGGGGTTCAAACTCAGCCCGGTACAAGACAGCCACCTGTGCTGTGGTTCGGCGGGCACCTATTCGATTTTTCAGAAAAAACTGTCTCATCAACTTCGTGACAACAAACTTGAACGGCTTTTAAAAGAAGCCCCGACAACCATCGTCACCGCCAATATCGGTTGTTTAATGCACCTCCAAAAGGGGACCCAAACACCAGTAAAACATTGGATCGAGCTGCTCTAGAAGTGATAGAGCACACAGAAAATTAGGAAGCTAAAAATGTCTGATATTGAAATTGCCCAACACGCCAAGATGAAACCGATCATCGGCTTGACCCATGAAAAACTGGGGATTCCAGCGGAACATCTCGACCCTTATGGACACTATAAGGCCAAACTGTCTCTCGAGTATGTCGACAGCCTAACCCATAAGAAAGAAGCCGGAAAGTTAATTCTGGTGACGGCCATCAGCCCGACACCGGCAGGCGAAGGCAAAACCACCACCACCGTCGGCTTGGGCGATGCCCTGAACCGCATTGGTAAAAAAACCATTATGTGTATTCGCGAACCGTCTCTCGGCCCCTGCTTTGGCATGAAAGGCGGCGCCGCCGGTGGCGGCTATTCCCAAGTGGTTCCAATGGAAGACATCAATTTGCATTTTACCGGCGACTTTCATGCGATCGGCGTCGCCCACAACCTATTGGCGGCCATGATCGATAACCATATCAACCATGGCAACGCCTTGGACATCGACCCGAGACGCATTACCTGGAAGCGCGTTGTCGATATGAATGACCGGGCACTGCGTCAGATCACCATTGGTCAGGGAGGCCCGGCAAATGGGCACTTGCGAGAAGATGGCTTCGATATTGTCGTTGCCTCCGAAGTCATGGCGATTTTATGCCTTGCGACCAACCGCGCCGATTTGAAAGAACGCTTGGGACGCATTGTCATCGGTTACAAGTATGACAAGATCACCCCGGTGTACGCCAGTGAACTCAATGCTCACGGAGCCATGGCCGCACTCTTAAAGGATGCCATCAAGCCGAACATTGTGCAGACACTGGAAAACAATCTGGCGATTGTACATGGTGGGCCTTTTGCCAATATTGCTCATGGCTGTAACTCGGTCATGGCCACGCAAACAGCTTTGAAACTGGCCGATTATGCGGTCACAGAAGCCGGATTCGGAGCCGATCTCGGAGCGGAGAAATTCATCAATATTAAATGCCGTGCGTCGAAACTGGCGCCTTCGGCCGTCGTACTGGTTGCCACCGTTCGTGCATTAAAATATCACGGCGGCGTTGATAAAAAACACCTGAACCAGGAGAACCTGGAAGCCTTACAAAAAGGATTTGCCAACCTTGAACGTCACATCCAGAATGTCACTGACAACTTCAAACTGCCCTGCGTGGTGTGTTTAAACCACTTCACCTTCGATAGCGACGAAGAAACCGAGCTGGTTATTGAAAAATGCCGAGAACTGGGACTTCAGTGCATCGTTTCCAAGCACTGGGCTGAAGGCGGACAAGGGGCGGAAGCGCTTGCACATGCCGTGATTGACCTGATAGAAGCACAGGAAGCCCCCCCTCAGCTTGAGTTTTTATATGATAAAGACCTGCCGATCTGGGAAAAAATAGAAACCATTGCAACTCGGCTTTATGGTGCGGCCAATATTAGTGCCAGCGACAAAGTCAAAGCGGATATTCGTGCACTTCAGGAAGCCTATGGAGATTTACCGATCTGTATGGCGAAAACACAGATGTCGTTTTCCACCAACCCGGAACTGAAAGGAGCCCCCAGCGGACATACTGTCGAAATCAGTGATGTGAAGCTGAAAAACGGTGCCGGTTTTATTGTCGCAATCGCCGGT
>JAWVWZ010000199.1:0-3548 GCA_033723505.1 Hydrogenovibrio sp. | reverse complement strand
TCCGATTCAGGAAGAGTACCATCGTATCCGCACCAATGAAGACGAGCTGAGAGCCATCCTGAAAAAAGGCGCCGACGAAGCTCGGGAACAGGCTCAGAAAACACTGAAAAGCGTTCATGAAGCCATTGGCTTTGTCCTGCCATAGTTCATCCTTAAATCTGCCAGGCTGGGCTTGGCAGAGATCTGAGAAACCATAGGAGTTATATTATGGGCTGGTCTGCCTGGGCACTGGATCATATCGGATTGGTTGCGGGAGGCTCCTTAGCTGTGAGTTTCCTACTGCATTTTGTCATTGTCTGGCTATTCAAAAGCAGTCGAAAATCAGAATCCTGACCGCCTGTTCACAAACACTTAGACAATAAAAAAGCGGGCTAATGCCCGCTTTCTTCTATTCTCCTGCCAATTACTTGCCTAACGACACATGATAATGTGGATCTTCCGAAACATTCACTTCGACCAGATCTTTTGCATCGTCCAGAAGATTCTGACATTCCGGGCTTAAATGCTTCAATACGATTTTCTTACCTTCCGCTTTATACTTTTTCGTCAAGCTATTGATTGCTTCCACCCCGGTATGGTCGTAAACCCGGGAATGTTGGAAATCAATTTGCACGCAGTCAGGATCGTTTTTGGGATCAAAACTTTCCAGGAAATTCTGTGCAGAGGCAAAAAACAACGGTCCATTGACTTTATAGACTTTCACAGTCTTGCCTTCCATCTCAACGACCGAACTCTCCAACAAGATACGTTGCGCATGCTGCCAGGCAAATACCAGTGCAGACACGATTACCCCGGCAGTCACCGCAATCGCCAGGTCGAAAATCACGGTCAATGCCGTCACCAGCAACATGATGAAGGCATCGGCTTTAGTCATACCGCGCATAATGTTCCAGCTGGACCAGTTAAAGGTAGCGATCACCACAAAGAACATCAACCCGACCAAGGCGCCGATCGGCACCATTTCGATCCAGGACGAGGCAATCAAGACAATGACCAGAAGACCTGCCGCCGCGGTGATCCCGGAAAGGCGCCCGGTACCGCCGGAATTGACATTGATCATTGACTGACCGATCAGGGCACAGCCCCCCATCGTACCAAAGGTCCCTGCCGTACAGTTGGCCGCACCCAGAGCGATACATTCTTTGTTCCCTTTCCCGCGGGTCTCGGTAATGTCATCGATCAACGTCATGGTCAACAAAGATTCCACGCTGCCGATGATGGTCAAAATCACCGCGTATGGCAAAATCACCCACAAGGTATGCAAGCTGAAAAAGTTATCTGGTAAATGCGCCAGCCAACTCATTCCTTGAAATCCGCCCGGTGTGCCGTCACCGATAAACAATGACTCCAACGTTCCCGAGACAGAGGCACGATCCCCCACCGTCACCGCATTGATATCAAACAGAATTACCGCCAATGACACAAGCACGATTGCCGCTAAAGCGGAAGGAACGGCCTTGGTCAGACGAGGAAGCAAATAAATAATGGCCATGGTCGCTGCAATGATGCCGATCATGATATAGAGCGTATGCCCCGTCAGCCAATGACCGGATGCATCCTTGAACTGAGTGAATTGTGCCGTCAGGATCACCAATGCCAAACCATTGACAAACCCGAGCATCACCGGACTGGGCACCATTCGGATGAAACGTCCCCATTTCATCACCCCGATAATGATCTGAAAAATCCCCATCATAATGACCGCTGCAAACAGATAAGTCGCGCCATGCTCCATCACCAAGTGCATCATCACCACCGCAAGAGACCCGGCTGCGGCGGAAATCATCCCCGGACGCCCTCCGAACATCGCGGTGATGAACCCGACGATAATGGCGGCATACAGACCGACCAAAGGGTGAACGCCTGCGACAAAAGCGAAAGCGACTGCTTCCGGAACAAGTGCCAAAGAGACAGTGATACCGGACAAGGTGTCCGCTTTGTATTTTCGCCAGTCGAATCCGGCTTGTGCAGGTTCAGTCATTTTTTTCATCCTTTTTAAAGCTTTCAATGGCTGCAAATTCTAACAGAAACGGGGTAAACTATCAGGATTAATCAAGGATTATAAAGGCTTACACATCATGTGGATTGAGCATATCGGAACCATTATGGCGGTCGTCTTCGTCGTGTTAATTTTGGCGCATGTTGGACTGCATTTTTACTTCAAGTCGGTCAAGCGAAAACAACAGAAACGCAAAAAAGCAAAAGAAGCGCCCTCGTCCAAACAATAAAAAACCCGACACCTCGCTGGAAGGTGCCGGGTTCAAAGCCGACGCGCCAGACCGGGTGTGGTGCCCGAACTGGCCAGTCTCTCGCTTACAAGTAGGAACAGCAGTAATCGGAAACCGTTTTCACTTTGATGCCGAACTTGGAGTTCGCCGGCACATCAAAGCTTTCTCCACCGACGACGGTGCGCCATTCGGTTTCGCCCGGCAACAAAACTTCGACTTCTCCGGCCAACATTTCCATCAATTCGGCCGCTTCAGTACCGAACTCGTATTCACCAGGCAGCAGAATCCCCAACGTCTTGTAGGACCCATCAGCGAAATTCACTTGACGACTGGTGACCTTACCGTCGTAATAGATATTAGCCGCTTTAACGACCGTAACATTTTCAAATTGAGACATCTTCTTTCCTTAATCGTAATTCAAGACGCGGGCATTATAGCCTAAGCCAATGACCACGCTTGAGATATTTTTAGCGCCCGATTAACCGCGGTCGTGGTCTTCGCCAATGAACTCAATCTGATAGCCGTCAGGGTCTTCGATAAAGGCGATAATGGTCGAACCGGCATTCATTGGCCCGGCTTCACGAATGACTTTTCCTCCTGCTTTTTTGACAGCCTCGGTGGTTTCATAGACATCCGGCACTTCAATCGCGATATGGCCGTAGCCTTCCCCCAAGTCATAGGAATCAACCCCCCAGTTATAGGTCAGTTCCAATACCGTATGATTCTCCTCGTCTCCGTACCCCAGAAAGGCCAAAGTAAATTCACCTGCCGGATAGTCTTTTTGACGAAGCAATTTCATGCCTAGAATTTGAGTGTAAAAGTCGATGGATTTCTGCAAATCGCCAACACGTAACATCGTATGTAGTAATCTCATAGGTTTCTCCTTAAGGTTTCATTTTCATCAGTTGGATTCTACCCATTTTTGCGCGATGATGATAGCGATAAACACCGAGAAAGCGCTGATTCCAAAAGCCAGGTTTGCTCCGCCGTCATGCCAGGCGTATCCAGCAACCAGCATACCTAGAGCCCCCCCGAAACCATGACTGGCGGATGCATAGATCGCCTGCCCCTTACTTTGGTTAGCACCATGAAAATGGTGATCGATCAGATAAATTGCACAGGCATGAAACAACCCATAACTGGCTGCATGAAGCGTTTGCGCCACCACCATCAACCAAAGCGTTTCCGGGAAGACGGGAATCATCAGCCAGCGAATAAAGGTCAAGACCAGGCTCGCCACCAGCAAACCTTTAACGGAAAAGCGGTGAAACAACCTCACCATCCAGAAAAACACCAGAATTTCCGCAAATACCCCGATCG
>JAWVWZ010000198.1:0-3566 GCA_033723505.1 Hydrogenovibrio sp. | reverse complement strand
CGTGATACCAAAACCATTCGTCCGATCACCTGTAAAGTCGGTGTTTTGCCGAAAGTGCATGGCTCCGCCTTATTCACTCGCGGTGAAACCCAGGCATTGGTGGTCACCACTTTGGGAACAGAAAAAGACGCTAAGATTGTTGACGAGCTGACAGGCTCTTATCATGATCGCTTTATGCTGCATTACAACTTCCCGCCATACTCTGTCGGTGAATGCGGGCGTGTCGGTTCTCCTGGCCGTCGTGAAATCGGGCACGGCATGTTGGCTCGTCGTGGGGTATCTGCATTGTTGCCGACAGCGGAAGAGTTCCCATATACCATCCGTGTGGTTTCTGAAATCACCGAGTCGAACGGTTCTTCTTCCATGGCAACCGTTTGCGGGACTTCCATGTCATTGAT
Source organism: Hydrogenovibrio sp. (assembly GCA_033723505.1). Classification (GTDB taxonomy): domain Bacteria; phylum Pseudomonadota; class Gammaproteobacteria; order Thiomicrospirales; family Thiomicrospiraceae; genus Hydrogenovibrio. The sequence continues at coordinate 3,168 of JAWVWZ010000198.1, read as the reverse complement.
GCACGCTGGTGTTCCGGTTGCCGCCCCAGTCGCAGGGATTGCGATGGGCTTGGTGAAAGAAGATTCCGGGTTTGCGGTCCTGTCCGATATTTTGGGGGATGAAGATCATCTGGGCGACATGGACTTTAAAGTCGCGGGAACCGATCAAGGGGTAACCGCCTTGCAAATGGATATCAAGATTTCCGGCATCACCGAAGAAATTATGAAAATTGCACTTGAGCAGGCAAAACAAGGTCGTCTGCATATTTTGGGTGAGATGGCTTCGGCAATCGATCATTCGAATATGGAAGTGGCCAGTACGGCACCTCGCTATTTCAATGTCAAAGTGAAGCCAGAAAAAGTTCGTGAAATCATTGGTAAAGGTGGGGCGACCATCCGCGCCTTGACTGAAGAAACCGGGACCGTGATTGAAATCGATGATGATGGTAACGTCAAAATTGCGGCGACCAATCAGGAAGCGGCCGATCTGGCGAAAGCAAGAATCGCCGAGATTGTGGCCGAACCGGAAATCGGTAAGACTTACGATGCCAAGGTGATGAAAATCGTCGATTTCGGAGCTTTTGTTGGGTATATGCCAGGTCGTGAAGGGTTGGTTCATGTTTCTCAAATCGCCGACGAAAGAGTCGAGGACGTGAATGATTACCTGAAAGAAGGGCAGGAAATCCGTGTCAAGTTGATCGATATCGACAAGCAGGGGCGCGTCAAGCTTTCCATGAAAGAAGCCGATAAATAAAAGGCTCGATTCGTCAGTCTTTTGTCAGTTTTCACGGCGAAGATTCGCCGCGAAAACTTGCTATAATCAACGGTCGCTAGTCGACCGTTTTTTATAGGTCACTCCAAGTTGCAAACACTAGAATTAAAAGGGTCAATATGTCTCAAACGCCTGAATTTCATCCAGCATTTGAATTTGTCAGACAGCACTATATCGAATCATTGAATTTGAATGTCGAACACTATAAGCACAAGGTCACCGGCGCGGAACATTATCATCTTTCCGCAGAAGATCCACAGAATGTGTTTATGGTGGCCTTACGCACCGTGCCGATGGATTCGACCGGTGTTGCGCATATCCTCGAACATACGGTGTTGTGCGGCAGTGAAAAATATCCGGTGCGTGATCCGTTTTTCATGATGATCCGCCGTTCCTTGAATACCTTTATGAATGCTTTCACCTCAAGTGATTGGACCGCTTACCCGTTTGCAACCGAGAATAGAAAGGATTTTCAGAATCTGTTGCAAGTTTATCTGGATGCGGTGTTTTTCCCGAATCTGGATGTGTTGGATTTTGCACAAGAAGGACATCGCTTTGAGTTTGAAGAACCGGAAAACCCACAATCGGACCTGACCTACAAAGGGGTGGTCTTCAATGAAATGAAAGGCGCGATGAGTTCTCCGATTGCGACCTTGTGGCAGACCTTCACGCGTGAGTTGTATCCGACGTCGACCTATCATTACAACAGTGGTGGGGATCCGAAAGACATTCCCGATCTCTCGCATCAGCAATTGATCGATTTTCACCAGCTCCATTACCACCCGTCCAACTCGGTGTTCATGACGTATGGCGACCTGCCGGCAATCGAGCATCAGACCCAGTTCGAAGAATTGGCATTATCTCGCTTCAACGAAAAGGTTGAAGTGATTAAAGTGCCGAGCGAACAGCGTTTATCGAGCCCGAAAAAAGTGGTCGAGACCTATGCATTGAACGAGGAATCGCTTGAGCATAAAACCCATATCGTCCTCGGTTGGCTACTGGGAGAAAACAAAAACGAGCTGGATGTGCTGAAAGGCCATTTGCTGGCGGCGGTTTTACTCGATAACAGCGCTTCGCCACTGCGTCAGGTATTGGAAGAAACGGAATTGGCGGACGCCCCATCCCCGTTATGCGGACTGGAAGATTCGAATAAAGAGATGGTGTTTGCCGTCGGGGTTCAAGGCAGTGAAGCCGAGCATACCGATGCGATCGAATCCTTGATTTTGGATGAGCTGAAACGGATTGCCGAGGAAGGGGTCTCTGCGGAACAAGTCGAAGCCATGTTACATCAATTGGAATTGTCACAGCGTGAATTGGGTGGTGATAGTTACCCTTATGGCCTGGAGTTAATCCTGCAATCCCTGGCCGGTTCAATGCATGACGGAAACCCCATTGCTTTACTGGACACCGATTCCGCACTCAATGAACTGGGCGAGGAAGTTAAAAATCCGGATTTCATCCCCAATCTGATTCGAGAATGGATTTTGGATAACCCGCACCGCATTTGCTTGACGCTGGTTCCGGATGGCGAGCAGGCTGAAAGGGAAGAAGCCGAAGAAAAAGCCAGACTGGCGAAAATCAAAGCCGGGTTGTCTGACGCCGAAACACAGGCTATTATCGATCAGGCGATGGCGTTGAAAGCTCGACAGGAACAGGAAGATGATGCATCCATTTTGCCGGAAGTTACCAAAGAGGATATCCCGGCGGATATCAAAGTGGCTCAGCCTAAGCTGAAAGCTTCGACGGACACCCCTTATACCGCTTATGAAGTCGGCACCAACGGTTTGGTGTATGAGCAACTGGTCATCGATATTCCGGAGTTGACTGAAGATGAAAAAGCGGTGATGCCATTGTTCAACAGTTTCCTGACTGAGTTGGGCTCCGCCGACCGTAGCTATTTGGAAACACAAGCCTTGCAAGCGATGGTCACCGGCGGTGTGGGGGGCAAGTCTTCGATTCGTGCCAATATCCATGATGCTCGGCAGTACCACAGTCATTACATCCTGTCCGGCAAGGCATTGAATCGAAATCATGCCCGCTTGACCGATTTATTGAATGAATCGCTGGCAAAAGTACGATTCGATGAGACTGCTCGAATCAAAGATCTGATGGGGCAGGTTCGCAGTTCTGTCGATCATGGGGTCACGGGCAGTGGCCATGTTCATGCGATGCGTGCGTCGATGCAGAACTTTTCGCCGGTGGCGAAGTGGCAATTCGAACGCAGTGGTTTCGCCGGTATCCAAACGATCAAGGCGCAACACAAGGCAATTTCGGAAGCCGATGGCATGGATCTTTTGCTTGAGCATTTCGAGTCGATCCGCAACAAACTGGTTTCCGCGAGAAAGCAGGCTTTATTGGTGGCGGACGATAACGGTTTGGATGCTTCTTTGTCACAAATGCAGTCGGCCTGGTCGGAT
>JAWVWZ010000197.1:0-3585 GCA_033723505.1 Hydrogenovibrio sp. | reverse complement strand
TCAGATCGGGGTAATGGCGAATATTCTACAATTGCTCAAACTGCCCGATGGCACGTTGAAAGTGCTGGTGGAGGGCGTCAAACGTTTCGAGTTGATTGGCCTGAATGACGAAGAACAATACCTGACGGGAGATATCCAGCAAGTACCGATCAATGAAGAAGTGGGCGTGGAGGAACAGGCGCTGGTACGCGCGATTCAAAAATCCTTCCAAAGTTATGCCGATTTGAAGAAAAAGGTGCCTTCGGAAGTCCAGAAGAATGTGCAAAAAACCGATGACCCGAATCGTCTGGTCGATACCATTTCCGCCAACCTGAAACTCAGTATTGACGAGAAGCAGGGCTTGCTGGAAACACTTTCAGTCAGTGACCGCCTGGAAAAAATCCTCGCGACTGTTGAATCCGAGATTGAATTGCTGGAATCCGAAAGCCGCATCAATCAACGTGTCAAAAAGAAAATGGATCAGACGCAGCGTAATTTCTACTTGAACACCAAGCTGCAGGCGATCCATGAAGAACTGGGGGAAGGGGCTGAGGACTCTATGAGTGAGTTCACACGCCTGCAGGAAGAGATTGAAGCGGCCGGTATGCCGGCCGAAGCGAAGAAAACTGCAGAAGAAGAGTTGAAAAAACTTAAGCAGATGTCTCCGCAATCGCCAGAAGCCAATATTGTTCGTACCTATCTTGACTGGATGCTCAACATTCCCTGGAAAAAGCGGTCCCGAGTTTCCAAAGATCTGGAAAAAGCGCAGACCATCCTGGATAAGCAGCACTACGGTCTTGAAAAGGTAAAAGAGCGTATCATTGAATATTTGGCGGTGCAAAAGCGCGTCAACAAATTAAAAGGCCCGATTCTATGCTTGGTCGGACCGCCGGGTGTGGGGAAAACCTCCCTGGCCAAGTCGATTGCCGAAGCCACTAATCGTAAATATGTTCGCATGTCTTTGGGTGGGGTGCGAGATGAAGCGGAAATTCGCGGTCATCGTAAAACCTATTTAGGGGCACTGCCCGGGCGAATCATTCAGAAAATGAAAGTGGCCGGCACTCGCAACCCTTTGTTCTTGCTGGATGAAATCGACAAGATGGCGCGAGATCAACGTGGTGACCCAGCCAGCGCATTGCTGGAGGTATTGGATCCAGAACAGAATAAAGCCTTTAACGATCACTATCTTGAGGTGGATTACGATCTATCTGATGTGATGTTCGTTGCGACTTCGAATTCGATGGATATTCCGGAGCCGTTGCTAGATCGAATGGAAGTGATTGACCTATCCGGTTATACCGAAAATGAAAAACTGAACATCGCCAGCAAGTACCTGCTGCCGAAAGCGCTCAAGGATCACGGGTTAAAACCCGGCGAACTGGAAGTCACGCAAGATGCGATTACGGCGATCATTCAAACCTATACCCGAGAAGCTGGTGTCCGTTTATTGGATCAACAGTTGTCGAAAATTTGTCGTAAGGCAGTCAAAAAACTGGTCACTCATGAAGCCGAAGCGCCCATCAAGGTGACGGCGGATGAGTTAGAAGGTTATTTAGGCGTCGCGCGCTATCGTATCGGGCTGGCAGATGAAAGAAATCAGATCGGTCAGGTCGCCGGCCTGGCTTGGACGCGTGTCGGTGGTGATTTGTTGCGTATTGAGGCGACCTCCATGCCTGGTAAAGGGAAAAACACCTCTACCGGTCAATTAGGGAGCGTAATGCAGGAATCGACGCAAGCGGCGATGAGCGTGATTCGTAGCCGCACCAAGGAATTGGGGCTTGAAGAGGACTTCTATGAAAAGCAAGATATTCACCTGCATTTTCCGGAAGGCGCAACCAAAAAAGATGGGCCAAGTGCCGGGATTGCGATCTGCACTGCCATTGCTTCCGTTTTGACTCAAATTCCAGTCCGTTCGGATGTCGCCATGACCGGTGAGATCACTTTGAGAGGAGAAGTTTTGCCGATCGGAGGGCTGAAAGAAAAATTATTGGCCGCTTCTCGCGGTGGAATCAAAACGGTTTTGATTCCTTACGATAATATAAGAGACTTATCGGAAATTCCCGATGAAGTTAAGAAAGGATTGGACATTCATCCCGTTCAATGGATTGATGAAGTCTTTAAAATCGCACTGGAAAGGATGCCAGATACCGAGCAATCGGCGATAAATGTTGATGATGAAGTTATAGAAAATATTGTCGCGAATGAGACGACAAAACGCGAAAATATGAAAAAAGACCATAAAACGCACTAATTTTTTAAAAAATGCGAAAACATGTCTTGACAGTAAATATTATTCGTTGATATAACTTACTCAAGCCATTTAACTGGTTTTAGACACTACAAATACTTATGGAGAAACTCAAACATGAATAAGACTGAATTAGTTGCTGCAATTGCTGAAGAAGCTGGTCTAACTAAAGCTGATGCGGCTAGAGCATTAGACGCTACTGTTTCAACTGTAACAAAAGCTTTGAGCTCTGGTGACTCAGTTGCAATCATCGGTTTTGGTACATTTAAAGTTGGTGAGCGTTCAGCTCGTACTGGCCGCAACCCTCAAACTGGTGCGGAAATGCAAATTCCTGCAGCTAAAGTTCCAAAATTTTCTGCTGGTAAAGCTCTTAAAGAAGCAGTTAACTAATAAGAGTTTTTCTTCTTCTTATAGAAACCTCCCTCTGGGAGGTTTTTTTATGTCATAAAAATGATAAAAAATAGAGAATTTGGTTTGACAACTGGGAACCAGTCTTTATAATACGCCCATCAGTTAGGGGCTGTGGCTAGTAAGTCATTTCAAGGCTCTTAATCGTTATAAGATTTTCAAGATTGGGTGATTAGCTCAGTTGGGAGAGCATCGCCCTTACAAGGCGAGGGTCACTGGTTCGAGCCCAGTATCACCCACCAATTTTGAAGTCAGAACGGAGTGGTAGTTCAGCTGGTTAGAATACCTGCCTGTCACGCAGGGGGTCGCGGGTTCGAATCCCGTCCACTCCGCCATTATTTATAGCACGAATTGTTTTCAATTCGGGTGATTAGCTCAGTTGGGAGAGCATCGCCCTTACAAGGCGAGGGTCACTGGTTCGAGCCCAGTATCACCCACCATCCATGCTTTTATGCATACCCTGTTCGGAGTGGTAGTTCAGCTGGTTAGAATACCTGCCTGTCACGCAGGGGGTCGCGGGTTCGAATCCCGTCCACTCCGCCATTACTTTTTTCATAGATTCTTTCTCGATTTTCGATCGGCACGGTCGTTTTTCAATCTATCGTTTTTACTTTGATCTTATCCGTTTATAGAATGATGCCTTGGCATTAGGCCTGCAATCGTCATTAGAGACGCGTAGAAGGGGAAGGGCGGTAAGATAGCCGGTTGGAAGATCTGTGTACGGTAGATACAAAAAATCCCCAAGCAGGGGATTTTAATGAAGTCAGAGTGTAACCGGGCTTGATCAGTTGGATGCCGTGATGTTGTAGCCACCATCGACATAAGTGATTTCGCCGGTAATTCCGGAAGCCAGATCAGAACATAAGAAGGCCGCTGTATTGCCGACTTCTTCAATAGTGACATTACGGCGAATAGGGGTGGCCGCTGCCGCCTTATCCAGCATGCTACGG